>JBLNEK010000061.1:0-11535 GCA_050262635.1 Candidatus Sericytochromatia bacterium
GTCGGACCTGCTGAGAGGTTGGGTGCGGTTTCCGGGAGCTCGCCACTTCAGCGATGAGAGGAATCGAGACCCGATGAGTCGGACTTGTCGAGGTCGGGGAATAGTAGTCAGGCTGGCTGCGCCCGCGGTTCCGGTGTCGCTGGCAGGCTTCACGCCCTCGCCGATGCCGTCTGAGGTGGCCGACCACGTCGCTGTCGTCGCGGTCTTCGGCAACCCGATGGACAGGTACGTGGGGATGCAGCTACCGGCGGTCAGCCCGCAGTACGGGGCCAAGACGATCGACCTGTGCGCGTCCGGGGACGCCATCTGCGCGCCGACCGGGAACATGTCGGCGCCGTCGCATGACGAGATGTTCTCGCCGGCGCACCTTTCGTACGTGCAATCGGGTATGGCGGCCGAGGCGGCGGGCTTTGCGGCCGGTCGCATCTGAGTTCCCAGGACCGTCCTGATTTCGACCGCGGCACAGGTGGCTCTGTATCGTGATGCACCGGTTCAGGGCAAACGCCGATTCGCCGTTCGGGGGAGAGTCGCACGATGAACACGACGAGGAGGTGTCCGTGACCCTCAACACCGTCGCGCTCGAACTCGTGCCCCCCAACGTCGACCGCGGTCGGGAGCAGGCCGCCGAGGACGCGCGCAAGGTCGCGCAGTTCTCCGCCGAGACGGGCATGGAAGGCCGCATCCGGCACGTGATGATTCCCGGGATGATCGCCGAGGACGACGACCGGCCGATCGAGATGAAGCCCAAGCTCGACGTGCTCGCGTTCTGGTCGCTGATCAGGCCGCAACTGCCCGGCATGAAAGGGTTGTGCACGCAGGTCACGGCGTTCATGGATGAGCCGGCGCTGAGTCGACGGCTGGCGGATCTCACGGCTGCGGGCTTCGAGGGCATCGTGTTCGTCGGTGTCCCGCGCACCATGCACGACGGCGAGGGTTCCGGCGTGGCGCCGACGGACGCGCTGTCGATCTACCGCGACCAGGTGGCCAACCGGGGCGTGATCCTGATCCCCACCCGTGAGGGTGAGCAGGGCCGGTTCACGTTCAAGTGCGATCAGGGCGCGACCTACGGCATGACACAGTTGCTGTACTCGGACGCAATCGTGGGCTTCTTGACCGAGTTCGCCAAGACCACCGAGCACCGGCCCGAGATCCTGCTGTCGTTCGGATTCGTGCCGAAAGTGGAAACCCGGGTCGGGCTGATCGACTGGCTCATCCAGGACCCGGGAAACGCGGCTGTCGCCGGCGAGCAAGATTTCGTCAAACAGCTCGCGGGCAGCGAACCGGAGCAGAAGCGCAGGCTCATGCTGGACCTGTACAAGAGGGTGATCGACGGAGTCGCCGACCTCGGATTCCCGCTGAGCATCCATTTGGAGGCGACGTACGGCGTCTCCGCCGCAGCGTTCCAGACCTTCGCACAGATGCTCGACTACTGGGCGCCGGCCACGCCGGATGACAGGGCCAGCGTCAGGTAGCTACACCATCGCGACCGGCGAGACTTTCATGCCAATTGCCAATGCACCGGCCAACTCTCTGCTGACGTCGTAGTCGAAAACCACATGGCCGCCGATCACGTCGACGTCGCGTTTGGCTCGTTGCAGAGGGCTGGTCAAGAAATGTGCGCTCGCCCCCGACGCCTCCAGCAGGAGCCCGATCACGGCGCGCGACTCCCGCACGATGTGTGCGGCGGCCAGGCGAGCGTCGGCGCGGACAGCGCGCCGGACGCGATCGCCGTCGGCAAGGATGCGCTCGATCCGCGCGACGGTGCCGTCGAGCAGGCCGTGCAATGAACGCAGCCGTACCTGCGCTTCCGCGAGCCGGGCCACAGCGGCGGGCTTGTCCTTCTGCTTGGTGCCCTCATAGGCGATGACCCGCTCGCTCAGCCTCTCGGCATAGACCTCCGCGACGTGCTCGGCCGCGCCCAACGCCGGCATCGCCGCGACGAGCCCGAGTGCGGGCACCATCGGCCACCGATACAGCGCCGCGTCGTGCAGCAACGCGCCGGGCGCGGTGCCGCCGTAGATGTCGACGACCTTGACCAGGCGGTGCTCGGGCACGAACGCGTCCTCGACGACGACGTCGTTGGAGCCTGTGGCGCGCATGCCGTCGGTGTGCCAGACGTCGAGGATCTGAATCTCGTCGGCGGGTAGCAGGGCAAGCGCCGGGAAGATCGCCTCCTGCGAGCCGCACAGTGCGCCGACGATCGCCCAGTTGCCGTCCATCACGCCGGTTGCCCACGACCATCGCCCGGAGAGGCGCACACCGTCGCCGACCGGGACTCCGCGTCCTGTCGGCGCCAGCGGCGCGGGCGCCAGAAACGGGACGGTCGCGAACGCCTCGGCTTGGGCCTGCTCGTCGAACAGCGCGAGCATCCAGTTGTGCAGCGCATAGAACGCGGCCGTCCATGCGGTCGACGCGCAGCCGTGCGCCATCCGGCGCACCGGGTCGAGGATCGCCCGGAACTCCGCTTGCCGGCCGCCGTACCGTGCCGGTTTCAGAAGCTCTGTGAACCCGGAGGCTTTGAGTTCGGCGACCGTGTCGGCAGGCAGCCGCCGCAGTTCTTCGGCTTCCTGTGCCCGCTGCGCAAGCCGCGATATGAAGGCGTCGGTGATCCCGGCGGCGGTCATGGACTGGCAGCCTACGGAAACGCGGTGCCGGGCAGAGAGCCGACTTCCAGGCCGGCCAGCTCGCTGGTGCCCTCGAATATCACCCGGCCGAACTCACGGACGCGCACATGAAGCCGCCCGGCGAGGTGCTCGAAGTCGGTGTCGACGTTGCGGCGCTCTTTGGGCAGCGGGACCGGCAAGGCGTGCGGATCTGAGTGCGTGCCGTCGCCGTCCAGATCGACTTGGTAGCGCATCCCTAGCGCGCGGATGCGCCAGTGTCCGTCGCGAACATCGGAACGCACCAGCGAAGGCGGCGTCACGCGGATGACGCGCTCGCCGAGTCGCACGACTACCCCGGCGACATCGCGTCCGATTGGCCCCAGCTGCAGGCGGCCGCCCGAGAACGCGACGGAAATGTCTTCGTCGCCGAAGTCGTGCGCTTGGCCCCACCACCACCGCTCGGGAAAGCCCGCGCCCCAGTTGCGCTCGGAGTACCAGCGGGCCTCGTCGAGCGTCCACGTTTGGTCTTCGAACGCGACTGTGCCGCTTGCCGTTCCGCCGAGCCGGTAGGGATGCCAGTACTGGTTGAGAAACGGGATGGACGAGAACACGCCGCCACCGCCGAAAGCTTTGGGCCAGCCGAACGGCTCGGCGAATCGCAATTCGAGGCGGACGCCGTCGAGGTCGATGCGGAGGTCATTGGCGCTAACGGCCAACGTGCCCGTCGCGTCAGTGCCGGCTCGCACTGTGAACCGTGATGTGTCGCCGTCGGCGTCGTCCAATGCTGCCGACCACACCTTTCCGCCGGGGTGCAGCGCTACTGCCACGGTGGCCCAGTCACCTTCGGGGTTGCGGTTCACACTGCACAGGGCAACGACAACCCGTCCCGACGCGGCATCGGTGACCCGCCAGAACCATCCCTCCATCTCGGTCCCGTGTGACGGCAGCGGGTCGCCGAACGGCACGTCCGCGCCGGTGCGCCGGTACGCGTTCACGGCCGCTTGCGCCAGATTCATCGCCCGGAACCAATCTTCACAGTGGTCTCCTCGCCGGAGGAATGTTGCATTGCCCACCTCTTACCGGCAACCGCGTCGCCGCAGGTCTTGACGGTACAAGGGCAAAACGCTGAGCGACAATTGATTCCGTTGTCCCAGCTGAAAAGCTGTCGGTGTGAGGTGGGCGCCTCGGATGCGGGCACGGCCCGCGGCGGATGTGGCTGATGTGACTCGCCCTTGCGGATGATGTTTCTGATCCTCGCCTACAGGGCACACCGCGCCCATGGCGTTCAAACTCACTTACACCGATGGACAAGCGGACGACTACGACGACTCCACGAAGTGGGAGGTCGACGACGGCGTGCTCAAGATGGGGCGCAAAGAAGGCGAGTGGACGGTTCTCGTGTCACCGAGCCACTGGGCGACGATCGAAGTGCGCTCCGAGAAGGAAGACGACGAGCGCAAAGACAAGTCCGAGGACAAAGACAAGTCCGAGGAGAAAGACAAGTCCGAGGACAAAGACAAGTCCGAGGACAGAGACAAGTCCGAGGACAAAGACAAGAAAGAGGACGAAGACGAAGACGACGGCGACGACGACGGCGACGACGACAAATAGCTCGTCGAAACTGCGGTGAGATCGCGATCTGCGGGTCGAACGCGATCTGTGCGCAGTTTCGCGGCCGCTGAACCGGCTTTACGCCAGCGACTGCATCCAGGCGCGGTGCAGCGCGGCATATCGGCCCCCGCTGCGCGTGATCAGATCCTCGGGCGGCCCGTCCTCCACGATCCGGCCGTGGTCGAGAACAAGCACGCGGTCGGCGATCTGCACCGTCGACAGCCGATGCGCGATCACCAACGCGGTGCGATCGGCCAGCACCGTCTGCAGCGCGCGTTGCACCATGCGCTCGCTCGGAATGTCCAATGACGAGGTCGCCTCGTCGAGGATCAGAACCGCAGGGTCGGCAAGGAAAGCTCGCGCGAACGCGATCAGCTGTCGCTGACCCGCCGATAGCCGGCCGCCGCGCTTGGCGACGTCGGTGTGATAACCGTCGGGCAGCACATCGATGAACCGGTCCGCCCCGACAGCTTCTGCGGCGGAGCGTATTTCGTCCAAGGTGGCATCGGGCCGGCCGAAGCGGATGTTGTCGGCGACGGTGCCGTCGAACATGAAGTTCTCCTGCGTCACCATCACGACGTGGCGGCGCAATTCACTTTGCGACAGCTCCCGCACATCGACGCCGTCGAGCAGAACAGATCCCGATGTCGGGTCGTAGAACCGGGCGATCAGCTTTGCGACCGTCGTCTTGCCTGCCCCGGTAGTGCCGACCAAAGCAACCGTCTGCCCCGCCGGGATCGCCAGCGAGAAGTCGGGCAGCACAGGCCGATCCGGCACGTAGCCGAAGCGGACATCATGAAACTCGACGTCGCCGCGCACGTCGGCCAACGTCACCGGATGCGCCGGGTCTAAGACATCTGGTTGCTCGGCGAGAACACCGGCCAGTTTCTCCAGCGCCGACACCGCCGACTGGAACGTGTTGAGGAACTGCGAGATCTCCTGCATCGGCTCGAAGAACATCCGCAGATACAACAGGAACGCGGCCAGCGTCCCGATCGTCATCTGGCCGTGCAGCACCCGGTAGCCGCCGTAGAGCAGCACCACGCCGGTGGTGATGTTGCCGACCAGCTTCACCCCCGGCATGAAGATCGCGAGCAGCCGGAAGGTCTTCTCGTTGATCGCGCGGTAGCGGTCCGCGACGTCCTCGAAGATCTCCTGGTTGCGCGGTTCGCGTCGGTAGGCCTGCACGGCCTTGATGCCGGTCATGGTCTCGACGAACTGCACGATCACCAGTGCCGCGCTCTCTCGGACCTGCCGGTACGTCTTGGCTGACTCGGCGCGGAACCACCACACCAGCGCGACCAGGATCGGGAACGCGGCCAGGCACATCAGGCCGAGCCGCCAGTCCAGCGCGACGAGCAGGATCGCGGTTCCGACGAGCGTCAGCGCTGCGGTGACGAGGCTGTCGAAGCCGGTCTCCAGCATGTCCTGGATGGCTTCGACGTCGTTGGTGGACCGGCTGACGACCCGGCCGGACGTGTAGCGGTCGTGAAATGCGATGTCCAGCCGCTGGAAATGCCGGAACACGCGCCGGCGCAACTCCAGCAGCACGCGCTGACCGATCCGCCCCGACCGCCGCAGGAAGGACATTCGGCTGAGCGCCTGGACTAGAACCACGCCGCACAACGTGGCTACGATCAGCATCAGCGTGCGCGCCGACCCACCCTCGACGATCGGTGGAATGCCGTGGTCGATCCCTCGCTTGACGAGTAACGGAACCGACAGCCGCGCAAGGTTTTCGACGACCACGACGACCGCGAGCAACGCGACCGCGACCCGGTACGGCCGCAGCAGCGAGCCCAGCAGGGCGCGGGCTTCGCGCCGCCGGGGCATGCTCTCGTCAACCGGCACGTGGTCGTCGTGGGCCTCCTCGAACCGGCCGCGCCACTGTTCCTCGGGCAGTTCGACCGGTTCGGTCTCGGTGACGGTCATCGGTGCCTTCTGCTCTTCGCGCAAGCGCTCATCGCCGCTCGGCCTCCGAGGTGACGAAACCGCGCTCGGCACAGGCGGCATCGCACGCCTCCCGTTCGTCATGGGCATGGCTGAGGCGCTTGCGCCGCTCGTCGTCCTGCCACGCGCAGGTGCGCTCGGTGGTGTCGTCGAGTTCGTCGTCAGCCGCCAGCAGATAGCGGTACTCCGGAACCGTCGCGAGCAGTTCGGCGTGCGTTCCGATGTGGGTGATGGTGCCGTCCTCAAGCAGTGCCACCTTGTCGGCCAGCAACACAGTCGACGCCCGGTGCGCGACCACAATTCCCGTCACCGAGTGAAGCACCCGCCGCAGCGCCTCTTCGACGACGGCCTCGGTGTGGACGTCCAGCGCCGACAGCGTGTCGTCGAGGACGAGGATCTTCGGGGCCGCCAGGATTGCGCGCGCCAGCGATAGCCGTTGGCGCTGACCGCCGGACAGGCTCATGCCCTGCTCGCCGATCCGCGTGTCGAGGCCGAACGGCAGGTAGTAGACGAACTCCGCGGCGGCCACGTCGATCGCCTGGGCGACCTGCTCGTCGGTGGCGTCCGGCCGCCCCAGCCGAAGGTTCTCGGCCACCGACATCGAGAACAGGGTCGGGTCCTCGAACGCGGTGGTCACCGCGCGCCGCAGCGCCGTCAGCGACAGGTCGCTGATGGCCTGGCCGTCGATGCGGATCCGGCCCTCGGTCACGTCGTAGAGCCGCGACAGCAACGCGGCCAGCACCGACTTGCCCGAGCCCGTCGAGCCCACCAGCGCGAGCGTCTCACCCGGTTCGACGGTCACTGTGACGTGCCGCAGAACCCATTCGTCCGCGTCGGGGAACTTGAAGCCCACGTCGATGAGCTCCAGGCGGCCGCCCCCCGGCGTCTGCTTATTCGGCCCGTCCGTGATTTCCCTTGGCGCGTCGAAGATCTCGGCGATCCGATTCGCGGCGGTGAACGACTCCTGAGTCATCGACAGCAGAAAGCCCAGCGAGGCGATCGGCCACACCAGCGACAGCATCATCGTGATGAACGCGACGAGTGTTCCCATGGTGACGTACCCGTGGCCGGCGGCATAGGCCCCGAACCCGAGCACGACGATCAGCGTCAGGTTGGGAATGATTTCCAGCAGCGTCCAGAATTTCGCCGACACCGAGACCCTGGCGACCTGCGTGTCGTAGAGGTTGGTCAGTTGTTCGTCGAACCGGTCGTAGACGTAGTCCTCCCGGCCGAACGACTTGACCACCCGCAGCCCTAGCGCCGACTCCTCGACGTGGGTGGCGACGTGGCCGGACTGGTCCTGCGCGAGCCGCGACAGCCGGGTGTATTCCTTTTGGAAATGCAGCACCGTCGCCGCGATCGGCACGATCGACAGCAGCACCACTACTCCGAGCGGCCAGTACATCGTGAGCAGAATGGCCGTCACGGCGGTGATCTGAAGGCCGTTGAGAATCAAGAACACCAAGCCGAACGACAGGAAGCGCCGAATCGTGCTGAGGTCGTTCATGATTCGCGACAGCAGCTGTCCCGACTGCCAGCGGCCGTGGAAAGACATCGGCAACACCTGCAGGCGGGCGTACAGGTCTTTGCGGATGTCGGCCTCGACACCCATCGTCGCGCGTGATACCAGCCAGCGGCGGATGAACCACAGCACCGCCTCGGAGATGCCGACGGCCATCGCCGCGGACCCGAGCACCCACAGCCCCTGCTGATCCTGGTGGCGCACCGGCCCGTCGATGACGGCCTTGGTCATCAACGGGATCGCGACAGTGGCCACCAGGCTCGCGATGGCCACGAGGACCATCGAAATCCACCGCGCACGGTACGGCAGCAAGTACGGCAGCAGCCGCCGCAGGTCCGAGCCGGGCCGCGTGCGTGCCGGTGGCGGCGCTATTGCGGGCGCCGACCGCAAACCGTGATTCGACGATTCATACACGACTTGTTCAATCTTCCCACTGCGAGCAACCGATAATCCTGCGCAGTTATGCCTGCTCGGCGGGCCGCTTGAGGTTCAGCAGCTGGCGATCACCCGTCCAGCATGGCCGCCGACGCGCTAGTGTCCGGGGCCGAGCGGCACGTACGGGTTGGCGCCGGGGCTGACGACTGGCAGTCGGTCGGCGGGTGCCCCGGTGAAGCCGGACCGGGTTGCTTGCGGTTGTCCGCCTTGCGGTCCATACGGCCGGTAGCCGGTCGTCGACGACGGGTCGCTGCCCGGGGCGACCGGTGTCGAGTCCCAGCCGTCCGCACCCGCTGCCGGTGCCAGCGGTAGTGCGATGAACGCCGCGGCAAGCGCCGCGAAGACGAGGTTCTTCATGCACCGGGAAACACGCCGTCCGCAGCGCATAGTTCTGCGATGGCGGGATATCGACCAGCTTTGGCTGTATTACGCGGCAGTGGGCTTCGAACAATCGCCAGAGTGAAGCCTCCGCTTCGCGCTCGCGATCAGTGCAGCTAACCCCAGACGCTAATCGCCGCGCCGATCGCGAGGCCGAGCACCAGCAGCCCGCCGGCCTGACGGACGTGCAGGAACGCGTGTGCCGCATACCAGAGCGGCCAGATGGGGAACTTCGGAGGTGCTTCCGATGGAGGTGGCTTGCGGAAGCACGGCCACACCTTGACGAGGCGGGGCAACGCCAGCACCACGAGTAGCGCGGGCCACGGCATCGCGCCGACGATCACCGACACCGCGACGAGCACATAGAAACCGACCATCATCGCGAGCGTCGCCAGCCGGGCGCGAGACTCGCCGAGAATCACCGGCAGGGTGCGGATCCCGAGCGGCGCGTCGTAGGGAATCTTGTCAATGTGCTTGCCCATCAAGACCGTTGTGCACAGCAGCCCATACGGCAACGACGCCAGCAGCACGTCAACGCCGACGGTTCCGACGGCCGAGTAGTAGGTGCCGCACACCATCAGCGGACCCCATACGACGAACACGTCGGGCTCCCCGAGGCCGCGCTTCTTCAGCCGCAGCGGCGGCGCCGTGTACGCGACGCTCAGCACGAACCCCGCCAGCGCGAACGCCACCACCGGCCACCCGCGAGCCCACGTCAGCACGACGAGGATGGCAAGGTCGGCGACGTTGACGGCGAGGATCGCCGAGAGCAGCGTGCGCCGCGAAACCAGTCCGGACAGGACCGGGTGCGGGGCGTAGAGCGCCCGCGGGTAGTTCTCGCTGTCCGTGCCCACCTGCGTGTCGAACAAGTCGTTCATCAAGTTGTTTGCGGTGTGCGCCAGCAGAATGCCGACGATGGCCAGCACCAGCCAGCGCCAGTCGAGCCCGGGATGGCCGATGGCCAGCAGCGCCGCCACCAAGCCGGCGAACAGCGTCATCGGCAGGACCGCGGCGCGGGTGACGACCAGCCAGCGCGTCACTGCATCGACGGGTCCGTCCGGTGGCGGATTCGTGGTGCGCAGCGCGTACATCCAGGAGCTCAATCGAGACCGCGACGTGACTTCGGCCATGCTCAAAGGGTAGGCCCGCCGCCTACTGCTCTCCGGTGAATCTGGGCAGCTGTTTGACGATCTGGCTGCGGACCAGTTCGGGCGACAGGCCCTTGAGCCGGTCGATCCACCGGATGCTTTCGGGCACATACCAGTGCAGCCGGCTCGGATGCCGGTATGCCTGCCATGCCGCCTCGGCCACCGACGAGGCCGGCATCAGCCGCAACATGCCCTTTTTGGGTGAGCGGGCGACGAGCTCGTCGTGCGTCATCGTTCTGCCGTCCGAGCGGTCGGGTGTGTTGATCAGTATCGCGGTGTCGATCAAGCCGGGAAGCACGTCGGCCACCCGAACGCCGTGTCGCTTCCACTCGACGCTCAATGCTTCAGTCATCCCTTTGACCGCGTGTTTGGTCGCTGAATACACGGCGAGCCGCGGCATGCCGTACGTCGCCGACGACGATGAGGTGGAGAACATCAAGCTGCCCGGCGATTTCTTCAGATAGGGCAACGAGACATAAGCGCCCGTGAGCACCGCCTTGAAGTTGACGTCCACCACGCGCATCGCCGCCTCATAGGGCACGTCCTCGAACCAGCCGCCCTCGCCGATGCCCGCGTTGTTCCACATCATGTCCAACCCGCCGTCGTCGTTGCCGGCACAGAAGTCTCGCAGCGCGCTCTGCAGCGCCGACCTGTCAGTGACGTCGACGACCTGCGTCCAGATCCGGTTGGCGCCAAGTTCACGCCCCAGCGACTGCAGGCCGTCGTCGTCGCGGTCGACCGCGCCGACACGCCAGCCCTTGGCGTGGAACAGCTTCGCGCCCTCCCTGCCCATGCCGCTTGCCGCTCCAGTGATGAAGATGGACTTCGTGACCATGTCGCCATTCCTATCGCACGGCCGAGCGAGAGCGGGCCGTGAATCCTTCATGAGTCTGCATTTGGCTCCGCCGAAGCAGCGATTCGCGTACGAAACTGCAGATCTGCGCAATGAAAGGAGTGTGCTGCCGTGACGAAACCGCGTACGCCCGCGCGTGCGGATTTGGTGCTGTCGGGTGGCGGCGTCAAGGGCATCGGCTTGGTCGGCGCCGTCGTCGCGCTGATGGACGCCGGCTATACCGCCCACCGGGTGTCGGGAACGTCGGCCGGGTCGATCGTCGGCGCGATCGTCGCGGCCGCGTCGCACGGGCAGCAGATGACCGGCGCCGAGGTGAAAGAGCTTGCGCTGAGCCTGGATTACAGCAAGTTTCTGGACCCCGGACCCGTCGAGCGCCATCCGCTGATCGGCCCGTCGCTCGCGGTGGCTCGCGGCAGCGGAATCTATCGCGGCGACTATGCACACGGCTGGCTCCGCGGCCAGCTGAAAACCCTGGGCGTCAGCACATTTGGCGACCTGGCTCTGGACGACCGCGACCTCCCGCCGGAGCGGCGCTACCAGCTGGTGGTAACGGTCGCCGACGTGACGACTGGCCAGCTGGTGCGCCTGCCGTGGGACTACCGCCGCGTCTATGGCGTCGATCCTGACGAGCAGCTGGTCGCCGACGCGGTGCGGGCGTCGATGTCGATCCCGTTCATCTTTCGGCCGGTGGCACTGAGGTCGACCACGGGTCTGCGGTCCACGCTGGTGGACGGCGGCATCCTGTCCAACTTCCCGATCGACTCGCTGGACCGGACCGACGGCAAGGAGCCCCGTTGGCCCACCTTCGGGATCACCGTGCTGCCCAACCTTCCAGAAGGCAATGACAAAGTGATCCCGGCACTGTCGCCTCTGCGGGTGATCGGTCCGCCGCATCTGCTCGAAGAGGTCATCACCACCGTGCTCGTCGGCCGGGACCAGGCGTACCTGAATCAACCCTGGGTGAGCGCCCGCGCGATCCGCGTCGACTCCACCGAGGTCGGCTTCCTCGACTTCGACATCTCCGCAGCAGAAGTC
>JBLNEK010000062.1:0-22783 GCA_050262635.1 Candidatus Sericytochromatia bacterium
CCGAACCCACCGGCCCAGCCGACCTTTCCGACAACACCACTCATCGCGTCAAAAGCCGAGGCTCCCACCCCGGGCGAGTCACACTGCCCACCCCAACCCTTGACTTCTAGTGCGAAAGCTAAACATAGGCAAGACATCGAAAGTACCTGCAACACAACATCTTTGCGCATTGCCAGTACGGTTCCGGTACGACTCCGGTGCGGCTACAAATCGCCGCCAGTCGCGTACACGCCGCGTACACGGCGGTGTTAGCTGCGAACGATTGGCGCGGCTACCCGCAATCTCCGAGTGTTCTCGTAAGTCCTGCACGGCCCCGTGAAGGCGGCGGGTGGCCATAGCTCAGCGGTAGAGTTCTCGATTACGGATCGAGAGGCGGGGGTTCGGGTCCCCCTGGCTCGCTAGTAGTACCGCAGGTGCAGAGGCGTCCAGTCGTCGCCCTTTTCGAGCACAATGACGCCCGCAATATCAACCGACCATACGTTGAAGCCGCGTGTGCCGAGCACATAGCGATTCTTGCGGAGCCCCGCCTTCCACCGCTTCGCGTTCCAGCCGCGTGGTGCTGCGGGCTCACCGCGCTCGAACCAATCAGGCGGCGCTACATTCTCGTCGTGCCATAGTTTCAGTTCCGTTGCCTTCGAGGTTATCTCGTCGATCAGCGCTGCGCTTCGACGGTTGATCTGTTCCCAGAACCAAGCCGCGAATTGATTTGCTGCGTTCACGTAACTCTCGACGATTGGCGCAAGATCGAAGTACTCCGGTCGGGACTCTAGGAACGCCTTGGCTGGCCCTTCCCAGCCGTCCCATCGCAGTGGTTTGTCCCGGTCCAATTGCAGCGTGTTCACGGTCATCGAACCGACGCCCCGCTCCCACGTCCATGTCGTGCTTAACTGCGGCAAAGGGATCGAGTAGTGGGTGCAGTAGTTCCGTAGCTTTGACATGAACACACGTTCGCCGGTCTCAAAGGCCTCCGCTAGCTTCTCCGAGTAGTCCACAGCCTCGAACTCCGACTTGTCTTCCTTCGACGGCATCGGCCGTCCGCACGCTTCGCAGATGTCGGCGTTGCCGGCCTTCCCGGGCCACCGGTGCCGCATGACGATGCGCCGGGACTCGACCAGCGAGGTCACAGACGTCAAGTAATTGTGAAGACGCCTCACGAGTTCGTTGACATAGTCTTCGGGAACCTCTCGGGCGATGTGATGCGAATTCAGGAACTCCCTGATGTGTGTCGCAAGCTCATTCGCGTTTGTTCTGATGCGTAGAGACACCGTCGCAGCGCTTCCAAATCTTCCTTCAGCTGGTACGCGGGGAGTCCCTCAAGGTGCGCAATCCGCCTGTTCATTTCGGCGGTGAAGGGCGACTGCCCCGACTCATCCTCCGACACGCCCGCAATGTATCAAGCGCACACGACACCACACCCTGGTTCGCCTGCCGCCGGAACAGCGGTGCAACATTGCTCGCCGTCTCGGTGGGCTTTGCCAGAGCAGGTGGCTCGGGCAGGCTGTACGCGCTGCCGTCCTACTCGGGAACGTATTCGCCTTACACGTCGAGTTGTTAGCGTAAAAGTCTGTGCCCCAGCCGCTTCGACACCTGCATAGAATGTAGGCCCGCCGAGAGGTGTAGCACCGCGAACGTGTGCCTCAGGCTCATGCGGGCGTACGCCCGCGGCTGGTGTTGTCGCCGTGCCGGGTCTGCTCGCGGGCAAGCCGACCATTGGCACGAGTCGCTGCTGCCCTTCGTGCGCCCGGCGAGAATGAGATTGGATGTTTGGGTCGTTTGACCGGCCTTGCATCGTCGTGCTCGCACGCCCTGTCGCACAACGGCGGCGCGCGGGAGGGGTTACGCGAAAGGTGTTGAGGCGTCAACACGCATACGAGCCGCCTCGACTGGCGACCCGGCATCGTGATGCGGTCAGATACGTCCGGCCAATGTCGACACCCCTGGGCCGGTGAGTTCATTGAGCACCACGGGGCGGCCCGACATCGCCATCAGCAATGCTTCACCTGTACCGGTGACCTCGGGTCCGCGGCCGTGCGTCCAGTCGACATCGGTCGCCCGAAGTCGCAACCCGCGGATGCGTTTCCCAGCGCCGAGGCGGGGGTTGCTCGGAATGAGAGGGAGAATTCGTTCCAGCCGGTCGACGGGTATTGCGCGGGGGCGACCGAGCGCGCGCCGGATGTCCTGGTGATGGATCGTTCCGTCGACGAGGCCGATCATCCCGCCGAATCCGGCGGTCAGGCCATGTGGCTCAAGGTGGTCGTTGAGGAACTCAAGCAGCTCCTGCGCACTCATCGACGCGAATTCTTCGACGCCTACTTCGTTGGCGTGCACAACTCGGCCCTTGAGAAAGCGTTTGATGAGTCCGGCGGCGCCGAGGTCTTCGTAGCTCACTACGTGTGCCACGACGTCCTTGACGCTCCAGCGGTCGCAGAGGCTGGGTGCCACCCATTCTTCGGGAGTCAACGTCGCGAGGAAGGCGGCTAGGTCGGCGCGTTCCTCACGGGCCATCTGCATCAAGGACTTCTCATCCACGGCAGTCACGACGCTACCGCCGTTTCCACCTGCTCGGCATAGCGGGCCAGAAAGAGCGGCCAACCAGCTTCGCCGTCGACACCGTCGGCGATGGAGCGCCAACCGGTGCCGTGGCGTTCGAGGTGGCGGTGCTCCAACTCGACGCGGGTGCGCTCGTCGGACTCGGCGATGAATCGCACTTCGACCTCACTGGTCTTAGTGTGATCGCCTTCGATCTGCCAGGTCGGGCCGATGTCCCAGGTGAAGACGACACGCGACGGTGGCTCGTAGACGAGGACCCGTGCCCACTCGCAGCGGCTGCCATCGACGCCGATGTCGTAGATGTGTCCACCCACATAGGTGTCGAAGACGGTTTCGGCGATCGGAACTGTAAGTAGGTTGTGCTCACGGGGTTTGATGGCATCGAACTTGTCAACGAACAGTGCGAACGCACGCTGAATGGGGACGTTGACGACGACCTGGTGCCGAACGGGGTTGAAAATTGGCAGGTTCACGGTTCGTCTCCTTCGAGTTGATCGACGAGTTGCTTGTACCCGCCGAGTGCCTTGGACCAGAACCGGTCAAGGTCTGCCCGCAACGCTCCGATCCCATCCGGATCAAGCTGATAGATGCGACGTGTGCCAACCGCGCGGTCTTTTACCAGTCCTGCCTGCTTGAGCACCTTGAGGTGCTGTGACACAGCCGGTCTGCTCACCGGCAGCCTTTGTGCCAACTCCCCGACAGCGGAGGGAGCGTCGGCAAGGCACTCAACGATCGTTCGGCGCGTGCCGTCGGCAAGCGCTGCCCACGCATGTTCAGCTTGGTAAGTAGTCACTAACGGTAAGTACACAGTTACCGACTGCGCACATCAACGGTCCGACGACCTGGTTCCTACACGACCAATCGGTTCGAAGCGAAGACGATCAACGAGCCGCTTGACTGGTGCGCTCGTCGGCAGGGCCTGCGGTGCGCTCGCGACAATCATGGACCGCCGACGACTGAAGATCGCCGCGGCGTCCGAGGAGTAGGTAGGGCCTCATCGGACCCTTGCCCTTCACGTCGATCGGTTCGCGCGGACGGAACTCATAGCGCCCTCGGAGGCGTTCGAAGGTCCGGTCGGTCACCTGGATTGCCCCGGGCGGGGCGTAGGACTCCATGCGGCTGGCCGTGTTTACGGTGTCGCCCCAAAGGTCGTAGATGAACTTCGCACGCCCGATCACGCCGGCGATGACGGGGCCGGTGTCGATGCCGATTCGCACCTGCAGTGCGTGTCCGGTCTCACTCGCGAGGCGCGCGAGCTCGGGCCCCATCGCGAGCGCCA
Organism: Candidatus Sericytochromatia bacterium; assembly: GCA_050262635.1. GTDB lineage: Bacteria > Actinomycetota > Actinomycetes > Mycobacteriales > Mycobacteriaceae > Mycobacterium. Next base: position 3,830 of record JBLNEK010000062.1, read on the forward strand.
TCTCGGCGATCGCCTGGGCGTGGTCCTTCCGCGCCAGCGGGATACCAGCGGCGACCATGTAGGCGTCTCCGATTGTCTTGATCTTCTCGACACCGCGGTTGGCGGCGAGTTGATCCCAGCGCGTGAACACGCGGTCAAGTAACGCCACCACATTCGCAGCGGACAGCCGCTCGGAGAATGGCGTGAAGCCGACGATGTCCGCGAACAGCACCGTGACGTCCGGACATGCATCCGCGATGATCCCCTCCTGTTCCTTGAGGCGCGCCGCTACGGGCCCGGGTAGGACATTCAGCAGCAACCGTTCGGACTTGGCCTGCTCGACTTCAAGGGCGGCCAGCGCCCGTTCGCGCGCCCGCACGAAGTACTGAAGCAACGCGAATGTGGTCGTCGTGACCCCCAAAACGTTCAGCGCAAAGAGCACCACCACAACGCCGCTGGGAATGTAGGGCGCCCGCGTAGACAAGACGGGGTCCATTGCGGCCGAAACGGCGACCAGTCCGATGAAAGCCGCAAACCACGGGACGGCCTGTCGCGCCCCTACAAACAGGAGAGCGCCGAACGGCGCCGTGACTCCCCACAACGCCACGGCCGACCCGAGTTTGAACCCACCGAGGCTGAACTGCAGCGCGAACGGTAGGAGCAAGCTCATCCACAGCTGACTGCGTCGGAACAGCCGATAGCGCCGTGTCCGCGCGAACGTATAGATGCTTGCCGCCGAGGCAACCTGGTAGGCGAAAGGGATCGCCGCGGACACCCAGAGGCCAAGCACGGCATACGTTGCGACCCAGACGAACGAGAGGCTCGCCATCAGCGTCGAGGACAGAACGAGGACCGTCTTGCGGACACGAAGGTCCACAGAGTCCGACGGCAAGACGCCGATTCCCGATAGCCGTTTTAGCCAACTCGGAAGCCGCCACACTGACCGACTACCTACCGCTCTCCGCACCACCATGACGGCTACTTCGGCGCGCGAGTCTGAGGGTGTGTTTCATACATCCGGGTCGCGACGACCAGTCCCGAGGCCACGGTGATTGCGGCTGCGGCCCAGACCGCGGCGCGCAGCCCCCACAAGTCGGCGGCCACACCGCCCACGATTGCCCCCGCGGCGTAACCGCTGTCGCGCCAAAGTCGGTACACCCCAACGGCGCGAGCTCTCCACAACGGGTGGGCGACGTCGCCGATCGCCGCCAGCAGTGTCGGATAAACCATGGCGGTACCAGCGCCGAGTAGGGCGCTGGCCATCAACCACCAGGTGAAGGTGTCGCCGAGGGCAATCAAGCCGAGCGCGACCGCTTGGCTGAGCATGCCGGTGGTGATGAGGTGCTTGCGGCCCCACCTATCAGACAAAGCGCCGGTGAGGATTTGCCCTGCACCCCACACGGCAGGGTAAGTCGCAATCAGAACGCCGATGCTCTCGATAGGCATGCCCGTACCCGCGAACAGGATGGGAAACAGTCCCCACGAGAGTCCAAAGTTGAGGTTGTTGACCAGCCCGGCTTGGCTGGCCGACGACAACGCGGGTTCGGTGAAAGTGGTGCGGGTGAAGATTTCTCGGCTTGACAGTTTCCGATCAGCATCGAACCCAGTGCTGCGGTGTTGTTCGGCTTCCAGGTGGGCGTGCCCGCGGGTCTCGCGCACGAAGATGGCCGAAATGCCCAGTCCGATCAGCGCATAGGACACGCCAAGCAGAAACGGGGCCGGTCGTAATCCGAAGTGGGCGGCAAGGTAGCCGGCCAAGACCGCGGTCAGCGCGACCGCGCCGTAGCCGGCGGCCTCGTTGAAACCCATCGCCAATCCGCGTTGCCACGGTCCGACGAGATCGATCTTCATCACGACCGTTGTTGACCAAGTAAGGCCCTGGTTGATGCCCAGCAGGGCATTGGCGAAGATCACCCATCCCCAGGACGGCGCCCAAATCAGCAGCAGCGGGACCGGAATCGCGATCAGCCAGCCCACCAACAGCACAGGCTTGCGCCCGAAGCGGTCTGACCAGGTGCCTGCGAAGTAATTCGTGGCGGCCTTGGTGAGCCCGAACGCCAACACATAGGTCAACAGAAACGTGTAGCCGCTGAGATGGAACTCCTGGTGGGCCAGCAGCGGCAGCACCGTTTGTTCCTGGCCGACCATGCCCCCGACGAGGGCATTAATCAGGACCAGAAGGCAGAACTGGGCGAGGTTGGCGCGCAACCCTAATCGGAGTTCACGAACGGTGCTCATCAGCCTGTCTCGAGCTCGCCGCCGCTGACCTCGACCCAATCTCCAGGCCCGCCCGCAAGGACGACCACGTCGTGGTGCCCCGCACGCTCGAGCAGGCTCGCTGCACCCATCGCCCGCTCACCGTGACCACACATCACCACGGTGGGCTCGTCGGAGAGGTCGTCTGCGCGTGCGGAAATGTCACCGAGTTCGACACTAATCGCGCCGGGCAGATGACCGCCCTGGTACTCGGAACGCTGACGAATATCCAGCACCCGGCGGCCGTCGAGGCCGTTTGGTTGGATCAGATCGATATGTGAGGTGTCATGGCCCGCCGATGTCCAAGCATCCATGCCGCCCTCAAGTTCGCCGACGATGTCGTCGTAGCCGATTTTCGCTGCCTGCCAGGCGATTTCGGCGGGATTTTGGTCGCTGTCGCGCACGAAGACCAACGGCCGATCAGCTGGCGCCAACCAGCCAAGCCAGCTGGCGAACACCGGACGCAACTCGATCGAGATCGCGCCGGCTATATGACCGGCGGCGAATCGGTCGATCGGTCGAGCATCGATAACGACAGCACCGTTTGCCAAAAAGGTGCACACGGCCTCGACTGACAAGGTTTGTATTGTCGGTTCGCCATCCAGGAGCGGCGGGCCGACGCGGTTGATGTCACCGAGCCGCCGGAAGTATGGCGGATAACTTCCCAGTGACCCGAGAAGCTCTGTGACGAAGGTGTTTTCGTCGGGTGCTCTCAGCAATGGGTTGGTCGCCAGTTCGCGCGCGATGGTACTGGTGCGCTCCGCACCAGGGGGTGCCGAGCAGAACGATCCGGCGCCATGGGTCGGCCACACCTCAACGGTGCCCGGCAGGGAGGCCAACCGCTGCAGTGACGCGTATTGCGCTCGGGTGAGTTCATCAGTCCGGTCAGCTGAGATGAGGTCGGTGCGCGCGGCTGAACCCACGATCAGTGATCCACCGGTGAACACACCAATCTCGCGATCGCCGTCGAGCAGCAGGAAAGCGAGGTGTTCGTGCGTGTGTCCGGGTGTCAACAGTGCACGCAGCCGCAATCCGCCGAGGTCTACCTCGTCGCCGTCATGCAGCCCCATATGGGCGAACTCGCGGTCACCGACCGCGGACGCCAGGACTTTTGTTCCGTTTGTCACGCTGAGTTGGTGTGCACCGGAGAGGAAGTCGGCGTGCAGATGGGTGTCGGCGGCGAAGGCCACCGTCAACCCACGACGGTTGGCTGCCTCATACACGGCGCGCAGATCGCGGCTCACGTCGACGACGAGTGCACGCCCGTCGCCTAGATCGACGAGGTAGGCGGAATTGCCCAGTCCCACATCGATGAGCGGAACAAGGTCGATGCCAGTCACCGTTAGACCCTTTGTTTGGCCGCTGGTTTGTTCAGGCGGCTGACGACGGTGTTGTAGATGAAGGACGGAATGCAGATGTTCGTTGTACTGGCCAGCGCGGCCACCAAGATCAACGGCACTCCGAGCGCGAAGCCTAGGATGTCCGCGCCGAGGTGAAACGCCCAGCCGGAAGCAGCCAGCCAAATGCTGGCCACGATGACGACGAAGTGTCGCTGCGGCCCTGATTTCGGAAACGGCCGCGTACCGGTCACATGGCGAAACCCGTCGTTGTACAAGAGGTCGAAGGGGTGGAACGGAAGCATGACCCCGACCGCCGTTACTACCGAAAGTGACCACAACAGGACAGGCGAGGTCATCGCCACGCCGACAATCGTGACCAGCATGCCAAGCGTGTATGTCCAGCGCATCCACGGCGCCAGTTCGTCGAGCGCCTCCTCATTAAGGCCGCAAAAGCCTTGAGCCTTAAGGCGGCTCCGCACAGTTGGATTGACCGGCATGTGGGTATCCTCGCGTGTTATGCCGATCGTGGAGTGGCGCCGGGCGCGCCGTGGTCGCCGCGGCGGGGAGGGCTAGGGATGAGCATCGACACGCGGCTGCGGTAGTCGCGATACTGATCGCCGAGCGCCGCGTTGAGATCGTGTTCCTCCAATTGAATTGCGATCAGGATGTAACCGGTCGTCGCCACGGCGAACAGCAGATGGCCTGCCGTCATGGTGGGAGCTGCCCAGAACGCGACAATGAAGCCGAGCATCAACGGATGGCGCACCACCCGGTACAGCAGCGAAGTGCGGAATTCGAGGGCGGTGTAGGGCACTCCGCGCCAGGCCAGGTACACCTGCCGCAAACCGAACAGGTCGAAGTGACTGATCATGAACGTCGACAGCAGAACCGTCACCCAGCCCGCAGCGAACAGCACCCACAGCACGATCCGGCCGGGCGTCCAGGCCACGTCCCAGATGATCGCCGGCATGGTGCGCCACTGCCAGAACATGAGAAAAAGGACAAGACTCGAGAAGAGGACATAGGTGCTGCGCTCAATCGTCTTGGGCACCAGCCGGGTCCACCGCCGTTTGAACGCGGGTCGTGCCATCACGCTGTGCTGCACGGCGAATAGTCCGAGCAGCAGCACGTTGACCACTACCGCTTCCCCGATGGACGCCTCAACGCCGTGGTCGATGCTGCGAGGAACGATAAGGTTGCCCACGAAGCCGATCGCATACAGGAACGCCGCCAGGAACACGACGTAGCACAGGGCGCCGTAGCCGATCGTGAGATAGCGATTCATGATTCCTCCCGAGGTGGTGACTACTTTTTCGTCGTGCGCACCGGGCGCCCAGCGAGCCACCACTCTGGGTAGCCCTCGGTAAGCCGTTGTGCCGTACGTCCATTCGCCCGCAGCATCGCCACGGCCTCGTCGGCATACACGCAATAGGGTCCCCGGCAGTACGCGATGTACTCCTTGTCGCTGGGGAGCTCATCGAGTCGATTTGCCATGTCCGAAACGGGCATGGACCGCGCGCCGGCGATGTGTCCTGTGGCGTACTCCTGCTCGGGCCGCACGTCGAGCACCACGACTTCGCCGTTGGTCATGCGGCGCGCCAGTTCGTCGGGCGCCACGGGTTCGAAGCCGTTGCGGTCACCGAAAAAATCAGCCACTACGCGGTCGACCTCGGCGAGGTGTTGCTCAGCGGTAAGGCGCAGAGCCAGCACCAGGCCGACGACTTCGGGCCCGCTGAGCCGGTAGTGGACGAACAGTCCGTCGCGCCGGGCGAGCACCAGTTGTGCCTGCCGGAGCTGCTGCAAGTGCCGGGAGGTGTTCGCCACCGACAGGCCGGTCTCGACCCCGATGGATTCCACCGCGCGCTCGCCCTGCGCCAGGAGCTCGAGGATCTCCAACCGGTGCGGGCTGGCGATCGCCTTGCCGATGCGCGCGAACTCCCCGTAGAGGCGGTCTTTGAAGTCGCGCTTCGCCCGGGCCCCGATAGTCACGTATTCAATGTAATCATTGAATAGCCAGTTGGGAAGACCCTATTGCATGGATACCGGCGCGCCGATCGCGGTGAGGGCGTCGAGCGTGGCGGCGGCGGCGGGATCCGGTGGCGAGGTGTGCGCGCTAGCAAACAGGCGTGTGTCGCATCCTCACAACCTGGGCGACTGGACCGTGCCGCTTACACCACGGCGTCGGCGGACGCGTCGAGCTCGGCCGTATGCTTCGCCATCGGTGACGTCGGGTCGCTCGGGTCGAACTCTTTGACCACCTTCTAGGACGCTCATGTTAATTGAAGCATGGGGCAACGGAGCGCGAGTCCGCGGTGCAACTGGCGACCAAGGCCATGCACGAGAACCAATGCGGGCCGTGCCATCGCGAGCCTCCTTCAGCGCCGTGCGCGCAGGACCGCATCGTAAAGTTCGCGACACGACGGCGCGACCGGATTTCGCCTCACCACGGCGGGTTTGCTAGCTCTGCACAGCGTCGCCAGCCCGCGTACACGTCGCGTACACGAACCGCCTTCCGCAACCCCGACGACCTGCCAGCAACGCGTCTACCGGCCCAAACCCCGTGCCCCCAGTCGGACTCGAACCGACACTGGACGGATTTTAAGTTCTCCAGAGCCGGTTTGCGGCCGATTTCAGCTAACCCGTATTCTCACTGGTAGAGAGCATGCGCTACGCACGATTCGTTCTGTGCGACAACGTATCTCGAACTCAGACGCCGCATTATCGCAGACCATCGTGTGACTTGCGGAGGTTTGCGGCGAGGTTGCGTAAGCCCCTAGCTGCTGGGGTGACGCTGGGGTGAGATTTGCCGCCGCAGCTAACGTTGGTGGTCACCGCGGCGCGGGGTTGTAGCCTCACCACGGCGGTGGGTGCTGGGGTGAGGTGAGATCGACGAGAACGGCGACAGCGAGTCGCTTCGCCTGCCGGATTGTTCATCGCACGGAGGTCATGGCGGCGTACGCCGACTCCATCCCCCATCGTTTGCGGTCGATTTCAGCAAACCGGCATTGACGCTGGTTGCGAACATGGGCTAGCCCAGATTCCCGCTGTGCCGCAAGGTATCTCGACGCCAGGTGGCAACCTAGCCGAGACTATCGGTTGACTTGCGTAGGTTTGCGAGAAACCAGCGTTAAACCAGGGTTGCGGGGACGGTGCTGGGATCACATTTGCCGCCGTGGCTAACTTCGCTGCTCCGACCGGTGGCAACTGTATCCCCCCAAGAGCATCCGGACTCTGCGATGAAGCGCCAACCTCCACGCTCCACCCCCTGTAGAAGCTGTGCGAAAGTGTCCAACTTATGGGTAAGCGTTGCGGCGTCATGCCTTCTCGATCGCATCCAGCGCCAAGTCGGCCCCGCCGGGTGAGCCCCGGCTGCCGGGCTTGTCGCCGCAGGCACTTGAGTTGTACATGTTGCCGTTGAGCGGCTTGCCGCCAGTCAGATTGATCACTCGCTCCGCCAACCGCAGGGCCTCGGTCATCACCCCCTGAGAAGAACTTCGCAACCGAGCAGGCCGCCAAATTGCCAGCGGATCGGAACACTCCCTAGCGATCTACTGCCGCAGAGGGCCGATTAGCGCCATCGCGGCCGCCGAGCTGAGCGCACTCGGGTACGTGTATGTCCTTGAACTGGAAGGCGGGATGCTGGCCTGGCAAACTAGTGGCCGCTCCCTAGCAGGGCTGTAGAAGCGGCCAAAGTGGAGCGAATTCGCCGCCACATTGCCGATGCGACACGTACTCCGCGGACTCACTGGACAGCAACGCGACGATTCCTGGACGGGGTCATAAATCAACACGGTCGGTTGGCATGGCGCACGGCACAACCCGTGCATAGGGCCGCTCAATCATGACGCAGGGTTGTGCGCTTCGCGGTGGTACCGCTCGTAGCATGGCGGCATGGCCGGGCCCTGGAGTCTGGACAAGCTATGCGCGGTCACTGATGAACCCGAGCATCGGCTTCGCTGGTACGCCGACGTGGGATTGCTGCACCGGCAACCAGACGGCGACTTCGAGCCGGACTCTCTGCGCCGGTTGCAGATGATTCGGTTCGCGCGAAGCCGGGGTGTCGGTGATGAACAGCTGGTGGCGGCCACGGCGAGCCAGGGCGATTTGCTTGGCCTCTTCGGGGAACACGGTCCGGTGGATGAACCCGCGGGAACCTTCATGGACGTCGGGCAGGAGCTCGGTCTCGACGATGCCCTGATCGCAGCACTGGCAGAAATGCTCGACTGGGGCCACGCCGAACCGGTCACCGAAGCGGACGTCGCCATGCTGCGCGCGTTGACCAGCGCGCTGACCGTGGGGATGCCGCGCGACGCGTTGTTGCAGCTGGTCCACGTCTTCACCGATGCCATGGATCGTCTGGCGGATGCCGTGGTGCGCACGTTCCACAACTATGTCCACGAACGCATGCGCGCCGAGGGACTCGTCGGCGAGGAGCTCCTGGAAGCCACCGATCGCATCGCCAAACCCATGCTCGAGTTGGTCGAGCCGACCGTCTCGTATTTTCTTCGGCGCGCCTATCGGCGAGCCGATAGTGAGGACTTCCTGCGGCATCTTGTCGAAGAGACCACGCCGCCCGCCGCGACCCCGGGGGAGGAAGAAGCGACCGTCTTATTCGTTGACCTGGCGAGCTTTACCCCCCTGACCCTGTGCATGGGTGATCAAGTGGCAGCGGAAGTCCTTTCTAGGTTCAGTGCAACCGCCCGCAGCAGCGCAACCCGATACCGCGGCCGGATTCTCAAGCAGATCGGGGACGCATTCATGCTGATGTTCGCGAACCCCTCCGACGCAATCGAATTCGGGCTCGCGATGGACCGTTTCATCGCCGCAGAACCCCACCACTCGGCGCTGCATATCGGCGCGCACTGCGGCACGGTCCTCTACCGCGAGGGCGACTACATCGGTGCCACGGTTAATCTGGCAGCACGGGTCGCATCGGCCGGTGCGGCCGGGCAGTTCCTGATCACCGAAGATCTCCGCGATGCGGTTGGGCATCTGTCAGACGCCGAGTTTGTGCCGTTGCAAGCGCGCCGGCTCAAGGGAATCCCGAATCCGATCCGCGTCGTCGAGGTACGGCGCCACAACCCGGAACCCACGAGCCGTGAAACCGACCCGGTGTGCGGGATGCTCTTGCACCCCGACGACGTGGTCGCCCGGGCCACGTGGCGCGGAATGACGTTCGCGTTCTGCTCGCAGAAATGCCAGCGGGCCTTCACTGACGATCCCGATAGTTTCGTCACCGCAGGCCCGCAGTGCGGTGCGACCTAACACGCGGGTCCTTCGGCGCGGTTTACGGGCGCAGCCAGCGGCTCGTCGGAACGGAATAGGACTAACTGGGAGCGCGCCTGCCCTCGTTATCGCCTGCTCGCGATCGTGGTTATTGCGTCGGCTGTCTTCTACCGATGAATTTCCGCGCCCTCCCTGACGCAGGCGGACGCGTTTTACGCAAGCTGTGTGTGCGACCGTCGCGGATCTGCTGGAGATGTGTAGGGCTCATCCGTGCCGTCGCCGTGGGAAGATTCTGCGAATGCCTGAGCCCACAACACGCATCCCCGCCACGTGCGATGAGGAGCTGCTCTGTTGCCTGGGGCCGAACTTTCCCGCGCTGACCGGCAGCGATCCCGACCGCGTGGCCCGCATCCGCGACGAGGTGGCGTACGGCTTTGCGGCGCTACAGGATGTAGCGCACGCCGTGTCGATCTTCGGCTCCGCGCGCACGCCGCCGGGTCATCCCCACTACGAGCTGGCGCGCACCCTCGCAACACGGCTGGGCACATTGGGCTTCGACATCATCACCGGCGGCGGCCCAGGGATCATGGAAGCCGCCAATCGTGGCGCTCGCGACGCGGGGGTGCGCTCGATCGGCCTGAACATCGAGCTCGCGCACGAACAGCACACGAACCCGTTCGTCGAACTGTCGCTTCAATTCAGGCACTTTTTCGTGCGCAAGCTGATGTTCATCCGCTACGCGTCGGCGTTCGTGGTTTTTCCCGGCGGCTTTGGAACACTCGACGAGCTGTTCGAGGCTTTGACGCTCATACAGACCAGCAAGATACGGCACTTCCCAGTTGTGCTTGCGGTGTCGGAGCACTGGACCGGATTAGAGAGGTGGATTCGTGACCGGCTCCTGGACTCCGCGATGGTTTCGCCGAGCGACGTCAAGATGCTGGTGCTGGTTGATGATCCAGACGAGATCGGCGCGATCATCCAGCATTGGCGCGGCCAGCAGCTGGAGACGTACCGCCCCAGCCGATGACTGGTATTGATGACGGCAGACGACGGTGGAATAGACATGAACCGCAAAGATTGCCGAAGAGCGGCGAATCCCTTCGACGGCTGTCGGCCGCCATGATGACGGGGTCGGGGAGCAACGGCGACAGCAGCAGAGTCGCGCTTAGGGAATGGCAGGAAGAATAATGGCTACCGGGCAGAGCGGCTTCGACGTCGTAGAGCGTGCACTGCGCCGTCACACCTTTGGAACACTTTCGACGGTCACTGAGAGGGGCCGCGCACACGCGACCGGTGTGGAATACGCAGTCTCCGCGCCGGGCGGCCCGCTTGCCCTCTACGTAACGACCAGGACCACGACACAGAAAGTTCGAAACATCCAAGCGCATCCTGATGTTGCATTCGTTGTTCCGGTGCCCCACCGCCTAATCCGGCTATTTCCACCGAGCGTGATTCAATTCCAGGGCTCGGCCTCCATCGTCTCCAGTCAGGATGACGACGCGGTCCGGGCGTTCAAGTCGTCATGGTTTCTTCGCAGAATCCTCGCAACAGAGCATCGCATCGTCACCCAGGGCGGCGACCTGTGCTTCATACGGATCCGGCCCGACCCCACGCTGTTCACCTACGCGCTCGGGATGTCTCCTATCCAGAACGTGAGGCGGCCCCGGCAGGCGATCGGCCGGGTGGCAATTCCGGACGATCGCCTCTAGTTCGCTCCGCTCTCGCCGACGCTTCTGGTCGCAGCGCCTGTCGCGATGACTTGGACCGACAGGCGCAAGCTATCGATAACACAAACACTTACCGCGGCGGTGTTTATGTCTGCAACTTGCAGGCCCGCCTGCCTGATACCCCTGGAGGGTAAGGGTAAAGCAGCCCACTTCACTCAACAGTCACTGTGGGCCATGCCTTGCTATTGACCTGCGGCAATGTTCGTGCAGCCTTATCGATTGCAGCTACGTAACAACATTGCCACAACTAATACCCCCGCTATCAATACCTCTGCGCGCTGCTACAGTCGGGACATTGTGAGAGCCACAGACGCCCGTGCAAGGTCGCCTCTTTTCGGTGCCGCGGCGCTGGTGGCCGCAGTCTGGATGCTCACCATTATGGCCGACTCCGGGTTGCCATGGACGGATGCTGCTGCGCCGCACCATCCGCACACGGTCACGACCCCACACAACGGTGGCTCGGCCGTTCTGTTGGACCACCACCCCCATCTGGGAGCCGGCTCGATCCCAGCGGCCCCGCACTTGATCACTGCTGCTCTGCCCCCGCGTGCTGCAACGGCATTGGCTGCGCTTGGACTGATGGCCGCGCTTGCCGCCACCACGGCACTGTTGGCTCCGGTAGTGCTGCCCGCGATGCGTGGTCCACCATGGGTCCTCGCCGCGCTACTAACGGGTCAGCAAGTCTTGACCCGGCACTGCATCGCACGCCACTGACCGGGTAGCGCCAGACCACCGCGCCTTGGCATGGATGGTCGGTGATTGCTATCCCACGTGAGCAGCCGCGCCCAGCGCAGCTTCAATGCAGAAACGATCTTCATGAATCATATTCTTTCCAGCAGCACATCCGACCTATACCCTTTCCGCCACAAGACATTAGGTCGCTATCGCGGGCCCAGCACGATGGTGGGCCATACACCGGTGCTGTGGATCTCAGAACCCTTTGCTCACCCAGATCACGGCTTCTGGGCCAAACTCGAGGGATTCAATCCCGGTGGGATGAAGGACCGTCCCGCCATGCACATGGTCGAGCGCGCCCGGAGCCGTGGTGATCTTCAGTCCGGCGCTCGTATCATCGAATCCATCAGCGGCACATTGGGATTAGGGTTGGCATTGGCCGGTACTGTGTACCGTCACCCAGTCACTCTCGTCGCCTTCTTATTGCCGTTTCTGGATCTCGGTATCGCGCAAAGCCCAATGCTTCGCCCGGTGCCACAGCAGTGGGCTGATGCACTGCCTGGCTATGGCTGGACAAAGGTTCTGTTCGACACCGGGCTCACCGCTCACTTTGATCAAGGGGGGCCGCTGCTTATCGGGTGCGCCTGGCTGGTCGGCCTACTGATCGCCGCAACATTGGTTGACACGCACGCTGGTCGATCAGCCTGAAATGAGCTGTTGGATGCAGACATTGATGAACCGTCGGGTTTTTCCGTGGTTTGGGTTGGCGTTGACCACGGTGGTCCTCGGCACCACGGCAGTAGGCGTTCGTCTGTCCGTGCTCCTCGTGCCGCTGTTGGTGCTGTCCTGACCGCCAATGATGATGTGATGCAGCGCACAGCGATGCGCACGGCGGCTGCGATCACAAAGCCGGTTACAGGCCAAGGGATCAGGAGTCGGCGGAAGGGTCGCAGTCGAGGAAACTCTAAGGCTGGGTGGCGAACTTGGCAGCACAGTCCAGTGAACAAAACAGATAGCCTGTACCAGCATAGCCGAGTCGCCCCGCGGCGGTTGCCGGATGCACCATCATCCGGCATACCGGATCAATTGCGCGGTCGCTTCTACCAGGGCGAACCAATGTTCAAACTTGATCCCCGTTACCTAATGCGGAGTTGGCTACTGCGACCAGTAGGTCCGCAATGTCGGCTGCGGCTATGTCGCCATGGGCCTCCGTAAACGCGGCGAACCCTGCCAAATCGGCGAAGACCACTGCCGCGTTGACCGTTTCGTCGCCGGCCGGCTCCGTCATGGACGCTATGGTCTGGTTCCTAGGACTGATTTTCGACGGGTTGATCGCTTGGATGGCTTCCCTGCTGCATGGATGGCTCTCGGCTGGGGCGGATTCCAATCGGCGCCGGTTTCGACGAGTGGTTCGACGTTCGATGGTTCGGTCGGCGGTAGTGGTTCGACGTGATGACGGCGCAGACGGTTCGCGTTGCCGACAACCGACAGCGATGACAGTGCCATCGCGGCGGCAGCGAGCATCGGCGACAACCGTAGTCCCAGTAGCGGATAAAGCGCCCCCGCGGCGATGGGTATTCCGATGGCGTTGTAGATGAGCGCGAAGAACAGGTTCTGTCGGATGTTGCGCATCGTGGCGCGAGAAAGCCGAATCGCGGTGACGACGCCCGCCAAAGAGCCTGATATGAGCGTGATGTCGGCTGCCTCGATGGCCACATCGGTGCCTGTGCCGATGGCGAGCCCGACATCGGCCTGCGCCAGGGCGGGCGCATCGTTGATGCCGTCGCCCACCATTCCCACTCGATGCCCTTCGGTTTGTAGCCGGCGGATGTCGTCGGCCTTGTGCTGCGGCAGGACCTCGGCAAGGACGCGTGGGATTCCGACCTGGCGAGCGATTGCGGCGGCGGTGCGTGCCTGATCTCCCGTGATCATGACCACTTGAAGCCCGAGTTTCTGCAGCGCGGCGACGGCGGCGACTGAATCGTCTTTCACGGTGTCGGCCACCGCGAGGACTCCAACTGGCTTCCCATCGACGGCAGCAAGGATCGCAGTCTTGCCCTCTGCGGCCAGTTGCGCACTTATCTGTTCGAGTTCGCCTGTATCCACGCCACTTTCGGTCAGCAGCTTGGCGGTGCCGACGCAGACCTCGTGGCCAGTGACCCTGGCGCGTACACCCTTGCCGGTAACCGAAGCGAAGTCTTCGGCAGTGGGAATACTCAGCCCCCGATCACGCGCACCGGCTACGACGGCTGTTGCCACAGGGTGCTCACTGTCGATCTCTGCGGCAGCGACGAGGCTCAGCAACTGGTCCTGTTGCATTAACCCGACAGTGCGCACGTCGGTGAGGGCTGGCTTGCCGGCGGTGATGGTGCCGGTCTTGTCCAGCACGATCGTCTCGAGCTTGTGTGCGGTCTCCAGCGCCTCCGCCGAGCGGATCAGGATGCCGGCACGGGCGCCTTTGCCTGTGCCGACCATGATCGACAGAGGGGTGGCAAGACCCAACGCGCAGGGGCAGGCGATGATCAGTACAGCGACGGCCGACACCAGCGCCAGTGTCAATGCGGGAACCGGGCCAATCACGAACCATAGGGCGAAAGTTGCAATGGCGATGGCCATTACGACTGGCACAAAGTATGCCGAGATCGCGTCGGCCAGCCGCTGAATGGGCGCCTTCGACGCCTGGGCTTGCTGAACCATTCTGATGATCTGCGCCAACATGGTGTCTGCACCGACCTTGGCGGCCCGCACGCGCAAGGAGCCCGTGGTGTTGACTGTTGCACCGATTACGGTGTCTCCCTCGTGCTTGGTCACCGGCATGGGTTCGCCGGTCACCATCGATTCGTCTACCGCTGAGTTTCCTGACGTCACAGTCGCATCGACCGGGATCTTTTCGCCCGGACGAATCAGGATCTCGTCGCCGACTGCAACCTCTTCGACGGGGATTTCCATTTCGACTCCGTCGCGCACGACGCGTGCGGTGTGGGCCTGCAGGCCCAGAAGCGCCCTGATGGCTTCTCCGGTGCCAGCTTTTGCGCGGGCCTCCAGCAGCCGGCCGAGCATGATCAGGGTAAGGATGACACCGACCGCTTCGAAGTACACCTCGCGCACCTCTGACGGAAGGAGCTCTGGGGCAACAGTAACCATCACGCTGTAGCTATAGGCGGCGACGGTGCCCAAGGTGATGAGGCTGTTCATATCTGCGCTGCGGTGCGCGAGCGCGAGCCAGCCGGTGCGGTGGATCGGCCAGCCGGTGTAGAACATCACGGGTGTGATCAGCGCCAGCTGCACCCAGTGGTTGAGGAGCAGGCCCGGCACCCAGTCCGCGCCCAGCGACATGGCCATCACTGCAAACAGCACGGGGGCGGTCAGCACCGCGCCAACAACGAACCGACGGGTGAGATCCGTTGTCTCTGCTCGCGCTTCGGCAGCCTGAGCGGCTTGTACCTCCGCCCCAGACTCCGCCGACGCAATTGCCGGCTCGATCGGAAGCGCATTATATTCGTCGCCCGGCTCGGACGCGTGACCGTTAGGGCTGACGACCAGAGTGCCGTGAATCATGTTCATCCCGCATGCGAATCCGAATGAACCCGCGCGTTGTGGGGTGAATCTAACGATGGTGCGTTCGTATGCCGGAAGCGCAGCCGACAGCTGCAGATCCGGGAAGACGACGCGCGACGTGCAGTCTCCGCTTTCTTGCCTGTCGAATTCGATCTCTACCGGAAGGCCTTGTTGAACCTGAACCACGTTGGGGCTATAACCACCGCGAATCGTCACCTGGACCCTCTGCACGCCGCCATGTACTTCAGCGGCCTGCGCGCGACGAGGGGCGAAGAAGTACCAACCCATACCAACGATGGTCGCGCCGGCGACCAGGAATACCACAACATCAATACCTGACATGACCGACTCCTCCGCTGAAGCGAGCGATCGACGCTTCGGCATGCGCCGATTTCACGATTGGTCCTTTGATACGAGGCTTTCCATGCGTTCCTGATACGTAGCGGCATCGATTTGACCGGTCACACGGTCGCGTACGATCAGCGCTTCCGCAATCAGTCCCTTGCACCGCTCATAGAGGACGTCCGACTCCGATGCGGGTTCGCTCGACTGCCGGTTAGCCGACGCCACCGGCTGGGGGCTGCGGTGCCGATTGCACAACCAGTTCCTGACACATCCGACCGTCATCACGAGCCATACCAACAACAACAGAGCACCGACCGCAAGATCGGGCCAGTGTCCGGCGCTGACATCCCCATAGGCCGCCATCACCGTACTGCCTTACTCAACCAGACGCTATATTCGCCGCCTCAGGGATGGGCATGATTGCGCAGAACGGCTAACCGGTCTCGATACTCCGCTTCAGTGATCTCGCCCCGCGCGAACCGATCAGCCAGAACTTGCTCTGGCGACGGCGGCGGTTGCGGGGTGAAGGTTTGAGCCTGCCGATCGGCCGTGCTGAAGCGAACCAACGCGACGATGCCCAGGATGAGCAGCGCCCAAAACAACACCATCCCGATACCCATGCCTGCGTAACCCCACCAACCCATGTTGTGGTCATACCAAAACATCATCGCGAACCTTCTTTCCTACCTCTAGTGATTTTGTCATCGATTCAGTTTTTGGATAGAGGCCATAGTTCCTGCCCCGTAATGACTTTGGCCACTTTGTCATCGCCTGCGCTGCTCGAAGGCATGATCACGTCGCGTAGCTGAGACTCGTCATCATGCCCGCCTCTTGGTGATACGTGTTGTGGCAGTGCAGCATCCAGATGCCCGGATCGTCGGCGTTGAGGGCAACCTCTAGCTTCTGCATGGGCAAGACGATGACCGTGTCCTTGCGGGGGCCGGGATTGCCGTCTGGGTTTGGCGGGACTGACCGCCAACGATCCCCAGTGGCAAGCCGATCTTCCCACCGACGCCGACACATCCCTCGATGCCGTCGTTAGTACATACGGCATCTACGACTGGCAAGACCGCTCCACTGTGCAGCGCGCCCGATTCATGGAATTCCTCGAGCGCGTTGTCGTCAAGCGCTCGCAGGTTCGCCATCCCGAGGTCTTCCGCGCGGCGTCGCCCGTGGACCGAGTCCACAAAGCGGCGCCCCCATTTCTCGTCGTACACGGCAGCCGTGACAGCCTCATTCCCGTTGGCGAGGCGCGCGCGTTCGTCCACAAGCTGCGATCCGTGTCGGCGGCGACGGTGGGTTATGTCGAGTTGCCAGGTGTCGGTCACGGTTTCGATCTGACCGACGCCGCACGTACAGGAGCGGTGGTGGCCGCCATCGGACGATTCCTCCATCAGATCAACCAGGATCGATTGGCTGCCGACGCAGCCGCGGCGATCTGATACCGGATCAATGAATTGTGCTGCCCGGCGGGGCGCTGTAGTCGGCATCGAGTTCAATGCGTAGTTGTTCTGCGGTGGTTTGCCATCGCCTTAGTGCGACCGCCACCCTGATGCTGGCAGTCACGGTACGCATCGTGGTCGGACCCGTGAACTGGTCCACGGCGAACGAGAGTCGTTCATCAGTGGGTACGCTCGCAGCGTAGCGGGCTGGCTGCGCCCCTTCCCGGCAGCGGCGAGGTGACTCCATCGACAGTGGGCTATCGAGCGCTCAGACACCAAGCTCGCCGACGTTATGAGGGCCGGTAAGCTCAAGCGTGGTCACCTGCTGCTGCCCAGACCGGCGATCAAGTTGACCGTCACCGCCAAGATCACCGCGCCGAGCAGATAGGACAGCAGCGCTTGGCGCAACGCCGTTTTCCTGATCTCGCTTGTCTGGATGTCGGTGTCGGACACCTGATACGTCATGCCGATGGTGAAGGCCACGTAGGCGAAGTCGGCGTAGCAGGGGAGGTCGTCCTGATGAAAGCCGATCCCCCCGGGACTGTTGGAGTAGTACAGCCGGGCGTAGTGGAGGGTGAACACCGTGTGCACGGCGAGCCAGGCGGCGGCCACACTCACCACCCCGACACCTGCCGCAGCGATGGCCTCGCCACCGTGGGCCGATTCCGCGATCAGGAGATAGCCGACACCACCCACGCTCGCGAGGCTGGACAGCACCACCACCAGATCGGTGACCACGCGGGTCGGGTCCTCCCGTGTCGCATGCGCGGCTGTGCTTTCGGAATCCATTCCTGACACGACGACCCATGTCCACCCCACGTACACCGCCGCAGCAGCGATCCACCCGACAAAGGCGCTCTCCCAGCCCACCGCGGCACCCAGGACCACTGCGACGGCGGCACCGACAAGCACCGCTGCCCCAGCCCGAATCGCGGCAGTGTCATGGGCCATCCGCATGAGCGAGCGCACAACCGGACCTAAACATCTCCCACCAACGAAGGCCCCTCGCCACGCCGTGTCCTCGCGCCGACCTTGGTGGATTGCCCGGTGACGATCCCAGCCGAGTGGGGCGGCCTGAGGCCTCCCACCGCTACAGCTGGGGTTGCTTCGCCACCTGCGACGAGGGCGCAGCATCCCAGGCTCAGGCGGTGCCCACCGAGCAGTAATGGTGTCGTCGGACGCCATGAGACCCCGCTATCGACTGGCGTGGTGGTCGTCGGAGCTCGAGCTGAGACAGAAGGTTCATCCGACGCGGCCACCGCAAGGATGGATAGCCACCGATGCCGCTGGCCGATCGGCACTTCCGCGGGCTTCATAGGTCGTCGGCATACCATTCCGCGAGGTTCGCAACTTTCCCATAGAGGTTCGACACGTCACGGTCGTCGGCCGGGTTTACCGTGAGCGGTGTGGCCGGTAACCACGACGACCTCTACATGCATCTTGGTCGGAAGCTGATCTGGGTCCAAGGATCATCCGGACCCCCTGGGAGGCGAGTCGTTGCCGCGGCTGCAGGACGCCATCACGCGCCTGAGCCGAGGTGGCCAGTCCCCTCGATGACATCAGCGTGCTCACCGCACCCGAACAACAGCTGCGACACGTAATCCGAGCTGGCCAACCCATCCCCGCCGTCGCCACTTAACCACGCTCCGCGTCGGCGGTGGGGCTAGCATCCGGCTGATTTTTCGCGCTCGTCGTTGTCACGTTGTGATGGGTTGGCGTTGGGCGGCAACCTGGTTCCACTTGGTGGTTCGATGGTGGCGTTTCGGCGGCAGCAACGGTTCGATGCGATTGCAGCGCAGGCGTTTGGCACCTATCCCACCTCTAACCAGTTCCTTTAATGTAGGGCGGGCGGGACTTGAACTCGCGACCAACGGATTCCCGGGCCGAAGTTCTTGCTATTTGCCGATGATGCTCAAGACGCCCATGCGGCTGCGGATTAGTTAGCTCGATGGCATCGCTAGACGGTATGGGGGGCTGGGGCCCGCTCACATGTGAACGTGGGTTGCCGACAGGAAATGGGTCCTGGCCGGTAGAGCCACAAGATGTGGGAGGCCCTAGTGGTATTTCAGCGTACGAGTGGCCAACACCGCCATTGCCCGCGAACTCGCCGGCTGGTGCTGGTCGCTGGCGGTCCTCGACGGGTAGGCCCCCACAATCCCCGGATGAGGCGGACGACACGGTCGGCAAGCGTCTTGGAGTGACCCGCGACTGTTCTATGAAGCAATCGCCCTGCAGCCCAGGGTGATTACGCTCGACGCTAGACACAGCGAACCACTCCAACTCGAAAGTCCCGTCGTGCGGTAACCAACCCGCGTATATCAGACTGACACGCGTCGACACGACACGCTCGACCTGCTCGACACCTCATCCGGCCAAGGGAAAGCGGCGGCCGCAAATCACCGCGGC
>JBLNEK010000063.1:0-20482 GCA_050262635.1 Candidatus Sericytochromatia bacterium
TGGGCCCCAATTTCGCCGGTTCGTATATTTGGGCCCCGCCAACCCCGCGGCGGCGGAGCAAGGTTCGGCGCCCTCGGTCCAGGACACGTCCGCCGGAAGAATCAGCGTCACGATCCGGCCCGGGGCGGCGGTGGCGGCGGTGATCGCGTCGACGGTGTCGGCGCCGACGTCTGCGGTGTCCGCGGTACGGCGCACCCAGCCCGAGACGCTGTGCGCGAGCGCGTCGATGTCCGACTCGAGCGGCGCGTCGTACTGCTTGTGGTAGGTGGCGTGGTCGCCGACGACGACGATCATCGGCACCCGGGCCCGTTTCGCGTTGTGCAGGTTGGCCAGTCCGTTGCCGAGCCCAGGGCCGAGATGGAGCAGCACCGCCGCGGGCTTGCCGGCGATCCGCGCGTATCCGTCCGCCGCGCCCGTCGCCACACCCTCGAACAGCGTCAATACGCTGCGCATCGCGGGCACGGCGTCCAGGGCAGCGACGAAATGCATCTCCGACGTGCCCGGGTTGGCGAAACAGACGTCGACTCCGTTGCGCACGAGTGTGTCGAGGAGCGCCCGCGCACCATTCATGATCTTGGAGGCTAGTCTGCTGCGTGGCCGGTTAGAAGGAGTGGGCGGATGAAGCGACGGTTGCCCAAGCCCCGAGAGTTCGCGCCGCTCATTCGTTTCAAGAAGCCGCACTTCGACGCCACCACTCGACGTCTGGCCGCGGCGCTGACGATCGAGGACCTGCGCGCGATCGCGCGCCGCCGCATCCCGAAGGCCGCGTTCGACTACGCCGAAGGCGCTGCGGAAGCGGAGATTTCGCTCGCACGTGCCCGACAGGCGTTCCGCGACATCGAGTTTCATCCTTCGATCCTGCGAGACGTGTCCCATGTGACCACCGGTTGGGAGGTGCTCGGCGCCCCCGTCGCGCTGCCGTTCGGCATCGCCCCGACCGGCTTCACCCGGATGATGCACGCGCAAGGTGAGGCCGCCGGCGCGTCGGCCGCCGGCGCGGCCGGGATCCCGTTCGCTTTGTCGACGCTCGGCACCACCTCGATCGAAGCCGTGAAGGGCGCGAACCCCCACGGCCGCAACTGGTTTCAGCTCTACATGTGGCGCGACCGGGATGCGTCGATGGCGTTGGTCGAGCGCGCCGCCCGGGCAGGTTTCGACACGCTGCTGGCGACGGTCGATGTGCCGGTGGCCGGGGCCCGATTGCGCGACACCCGCAATGGCCTGACGATCCCGCCGGCGCTGACGCTTCGCACGGTGCTCGACGCATTCCGCCACCCGAACTGGTGGTTCGGCCTGTTGACCACCGAGCCGCTGAGCTTCGAGAGCTTCGACCGCTGGCAGGGAACGGTAGCCGACCTGCTGGACACCTTGTTCGACCCGACGATCGCGTTCGACGACCTGGCGTGGATCAGGGCGCAGTGGCCCGGCAAGTTCGTCGTCAAGGGCATCCAGACGCTTGACGATGCGCGGCGGGCGGTGGAGTTGGGCGTCGACGGGATCGTGTTGTCTAACCACGGCGGCCGCCAACTCGACCGCGCCCCGGTGCCGTTTCACCTCCTGCCCCGCGTCGCTTCCGAATTCGGTTCGGACACCGAGATTTTGGTGGACACCGGGATCATGTCCGGTGCCGACGTGGTCGCGGCCATCGCGCTGGGCGCGCGGTGCACGCTCGTCGGGCGGGCCTACCTGTACGGGCTGATGGCCGGTGGGCGAGCCGGCGTCGACCGGGCCATTGCGATCCTGTCCGGCGAGATCGTCCGCACCATGAAGCTGCTCGGCGTGACGTGTCTAAAGGAGTTGTCGCCGCGGCACGTGACCCAGCTTCACCGGCTGGTCCCTCACGGCAGCGCGGACAGGGGCTGAACCTCCCCGGTCGCGCTGTTCACCAGCGCGGCCCGGTCAAGCGTTGCAGTCAACGGCAGCATGTCGAACGCCGCGCTCGCCGCCACGGACAGCTGTGCCAGCGTCACCCTCGGCGCGACCGAACAGTGCGGCAGCCATGTTCCGGGGACGTAATGCTTGTGCAGTTGGGCGCCGGTGGCCGCGACGGCGTCGACGACGCGCTCTTGCCGCTGCGCGACGTCGGCGCTCACCCCGGCGAGCAGCCAGATCCGGCCGCGCCGGAAGAGTCCGACGCCGTCGAAATGCAACTTGACCGGCAATCCGGCTGGCAGTTCGGTCAACCCCCTGGTGACTTGCGCGTCGTCCCAGGTGCGCAGCACCGCGTAGGACACGTGCGGGACGTGCCGGCCGTGGGTGTGACTGCGCATGCTCGGGATGCCGGCGTCTTCGAGGCGGTCCCACAGCGCGCGCACCGCACGCTCGGAGCGGCGGTCGAACAGCAGGCAGACGGCAAGAGCCACGGGTATCAGTGTCGGCGTTCCTTTTCGCGGGACGGTAACCCGCGCGGGTTTTCTCGGGTAAGGACGGAATACCGCTTCGCGGCGAACGTCAGGCGGGAACAAACAGGGCGTCGCCAAGGTTGAGCGGATCAGGCTTAACTTTGGAGGATGAATGCCCGAACCCATCAACGTGCCGGTGCTGTTCGTCGCCGACCAGGTGGTGCTGCCCGGCATGGTGGTGCCGATCGCGCTCGACGAGGCCGCCCGCGCCGCCGTCGACGCGGCCCGCGCGACCGACTCCGGCAAGCTGCTGATCGCCCCGCGGCTGGACGACCGCTATCCGTCGTACGGGGTGATCGCCTCGATCCTGCAGGTCGGCCGCGTGGCAGGCGGCATGGCTGCGGTGGTCCGCGGCGAGCGGCGCGCCCACATCGGCGCCGGCGCCAGCGGCCCGGGCACCGCGCTGTGGGTCGAGGTGACCGAGGTTGCGGAGGTGGAGGCGGGTACGCCCGAGAAGGCGCTGGCCGCCGAGTACAAGAAGCTGCTGCTGGCGATGCTGCAGCGGCGCGAGGCGTGGCAGATCGTCGACGTCGTCAATCAGATGACCGATCCGTCCGCGCTCGCTGACATGGCGGGCTACGCGTCATATCTGTCCGACGTCGAGAAACGCCAGTTGCTGGAAACCCCGGACGTGGCCGAGCGGCTGCGCCTGCTGATCGACTGGATCACCGAGCACCTCGCCGAGGTGGAGGTCAACGACAAGATCGCCGAGGACGTGCGCGCCGGCGTGGAGAAGCAGCAGAAGGAGTTTTTGCTGCGCCAGCAGCTGGCCGCGATCCGCAAGGAACTGGGTGACGACGACGGGGCCGGCTCTACCGACGACTACCGGAGCCGCGTCGAGTCGGCCGACCTACCCGAGAAGGTTCGCGAGGCCGCGCTGCGCGAGGTCGGCAAGCTGGAACGCACCAGCGAGCAAAGCCCCGAGGGCGGCTGGATCCGCACGTGGCTGGACACCGTGCTGGACATGCCCTGGAACGTGCGCACCGAGGACTCGACCGACCTGAAGGCCGCGCGAGAGGTCCTGGACGCCGACCATCACGGGCTCGAGGACGTCAAGGACCGCATCGTCGAGTACCTGGCGGTGAGGGCGCGGCGCACCCAACGCGGAATGCAGATCGTCGGCGGTCGTGGCTCCGGTGCCGTGATGGTGCTGGCCGGGCCGCCCGGCGTCGGCAAGACGTCACTGGGTGAGAGCGTGGCCCGGGCGTTGGGCCGCAAGTTCGTCCGGGTGGCGCTGGGCGGTGTGCGCGACGAGGCCGAGATCCGCGGCCATCGCCGTACGTACGTTGGTGCGCTGCCCGGCCGGATCGTGCGCGCAATCAGCGAAGCCGGCTCGATGAACCCGGTCGTACTGCTCGACGAGATCGACAAGGTGGGCTCCGACTACCGGGGCGACCCGTCGGCGGCGCTGCTCGAGGTGCTGGACCCGGCGCAGAACCACACGTTCCGCGATCACTACCTCGACCTCGATCTGGACCTGTCCGACGTCGTGTTCCTGGCCACTGCCAACGTCGTCGAGAATATCCCGTCGCCGTTGCTGGACCGGATGGAGCTGGTCGAGATCGACGGCTACACCGAAGACGACAAGGTCGCCATCGCCCGCGACTTCCTGCTGCCGCGGCAGCGCGAGAAGGCGGCGCTGACCTGCGACGAGGCGACCGTCACCGAGGCGGCGCTGCGCAAGATCGCTGCCGACTACACCCGGGAACCGGGCGTGCGGCAGTTCGAGCGGCTGCTCGCGAAGGCGCTGCGCAAGGCGACGACCAAATTGGCGGAATCGGACGAGCCGATCACGATCGACGAGCCGGATCTCGTTGGCTACCTTGGGCGTCCGCGCTTCACGCCGGAATCGGCCGAGCGGACGGCGGTGCCGGGTGTGGCGACCGGTCTGGCGGTGACGGGCCTCGGCGGCGACGTGCTCTATATCGAGGCGAACGCCACCGATGGCGAGCCGAGCCTGCAGCTGACCGGGCAGCTGGGCGACGTGATGAAGGAGTCGGCGCAGATCGCGCTGTCCTACGTGCGTTCGCACGCCGTCGAGCTGGGCGTGGATCCGGCGTCACTGGACCGGCGCATCCATCTGCACGTGCCCGCGGGTGCGGTGCCCAAGGACGGCCCGTCGGCCGGCGTCACGATGGTCACCGCACTGGTGTCGATGGCGACCGGGCGCTCGGTCCGCTCCGACGTTGGCATGACCGGCGAGGTCACGCTCAACGGCCGTGTGCTTCCGATTGGCGGCGTCAAGCAGAAGCTGCTCGCCGCGCAGCGGGCCGGGCTGTCGACGGTGTTTCTCCCCGCGCGCAACGAGCCGGACCTGGACGACGTGCCCGCCGAGGTGCTCGCGGCGCTCGCGGTGAAGCCGATGACCGATGTAGCCGACATTGTCGCGCAGGCGCTGGAGGTTGCCGACACAGTGACGGCCGCTGCCTAGCGCCGAGCAGAGGCCAAATCGCACGTTTGCGGCCCGGTTGCTGTGATTCCGCGTCTGCTCGGCGATGATGGCGACATGCCTGACATCAACGCGTTCAAGCGAAGTGTGGTGCACCGTGTGCAGCGACTGCTGGTCAACCCGATCGGGCGGCAGCTGCCGATCACGATGATCGAGACGACCGGACGCAAGTCCGGCCAACCGAGGCGCACCGCCGTCGGCGGCCGTCTGGAGGGCAAACACTTCTGGCTGGTGTCCGAGCATGGCGAACATGCCGACTACGTGCGCAACATGAAGGCCAATCCCAACGTGGCCGTTCGCATCAAGGGCCGGTGGCGCACCGGCACCGCACATCTGCTGCACGAGGACGACCCGATAGCCCGGCTCGGCAACCTGCCCGCGCTCAACAGCGCCGTGGTCCGCCTGATGGGCACCGACCTGCTGACGATCCGCATCGATCTGGACTAAGGCGTCCTCTGGCAAGCCTGTGAGCGTTCGTCGAGGCGCCAATCTTCGCCTCCTGTCGGGGGCGGCACGCTCGTTCGCGGAAGATAGGGAGATGGCGTTCGACGAAGATCTCGCTGACCGCATTCGTGAACTGCTCAGCGGCCAGCGCGGCGTCGGCGAGAAACGGATGTTCGGCGGCCTGGCGTTTCTGGTCAACGGCAACATGGCGATTGCGGTCAGCGCTCAGGGCGGCGTGCTGGTCCGGGTGCCGCCGGACGACACCGCCAAGCTGCTGGCCGGCAAGTATGTCAGCCCGATGATGATGGCCGGGCGCGAGACGCGCGGGTGGCTCCGGGTGGCCGAAGAGGGCGTCAAGACCAAACAGCAACTTCAGACGTGGGTTGCGCGCGGCGTCGGCTATGCGCAGAAACTCAAGCCAAAATGATGTACAGCGGTAGCCGCTCTTGGCAGTCCATGCTCTCCTCGACGGCAGAAGGTGGCATTCTCGACGGAGCTGCCGGTCGCTGATAACCCCTGACGAAATCCTCACAAGTGAGGATTCTGCTAACGTCGTTGCATGGATAACGCGGACACCCGGCTGAAGCGGCGCAAGATGCGTACCCGCGCGGCGCTGATCCGCGCTGCCCAGGGCTTCATGGCCGAGGGGAAGCTCAACGTGCCGGTGCTGGAGATCACCCAGGCCGCCGACGTCGGGATGGGCTCGTTCTACAACCACTTCGACAGCAAAGAGCAACTCTTCCAGGCGGCGATCAACGAGGTGCTCGACGCGCACGGTGCGCTGCTCGACCGGATGGCCGAGGACGAGGATCCCGCCGAGACGTTCGCCCGAAGCTTCCGGCTGACGGGACGGCTGTTCCGGCGCCGTCCGGACATGAGCCGCGTGCTGCTGAACAACGGGCTGCGTCTGATCACGTCGGACCGCGGCCTCGCGCCCCGGGCGTTGCGCGACATCCAGGCGGCGAAGCGGGCCGGCCGCTTCTCGGTGGACGATCCCGTTCTCGCGCTCGCGGTCGCCGGCGGCGCGCTGATGGGGCTGGGCCAGCTCCTGCAGGCGGAGCCTGAGCGCGACGACGCCGAGGCCGCCGATCGGGTCACCCGGGACGTGCTGGTGATGTTCGGCGTGGCGCCCGGTGAGGCCGCCCAGATTTGCCGCAGGCCGCTGCCCGAGCTCGACGAGCTCACCGAGGCCCACGCCGTTCGCGCGAGCGGCTCATCGCACCCCGACTCCGCCGCGTGATTCGCGTCGGCACGTCCGGGTGGTCCTACGACCACTGGACCGGGGTGCTGTATCCGCAGAACACGCCGGTGTCGGCTCGGCTGGACCGCTACGTGCAGGAGTTCACCACCGTCGAACTCAACGCCAGCTTCTACCGCTGGCCGAAGGACGCGACGTTCGAAAGCTGGCGACGGCGACTGCCCGACGGGTTCACGATGTCGGTCAAGGCCCACCGCGGGCTCACCCACTTCCGCCGGCTGAAGTCGCCGGAGCCCTGGGTGGAGCGGTTCGAACGCTGCTGGCGTGCGCTCGGCGACCGTCGCGAGATGCTCCTGGTGCAATTGCATCCCGAGCAGCAGCGCGACGACGAGCGGCTCGACTACTTCCTGCGCTGCATGCCCGATTGGATTCGGGTGGCCGTCGAACTGCGCCATCCGAGCTGGGACGACCCGGCGGTGTATGCACTGCTGGAACGGCATCGCGCGGCCTACGTCGTGATGAGCGGTGCTGGCCTGAGGTGCGTGCTGCGTGCGACGACGGACTCGGTGTACGTGCGCATGCACGGCCCCGACAGTCAAAACCTTTATGCCGGTTCGTATTCCGACGACGACCTGCGGTGGTGGGCGGACCGCATCACCGAGTGGGGCGAGCAGGGACGCGACGTGCTGGTCTACTTCAACAACGACGGGCACGGCTACGCGGTGCAGAACGCAAGGACGTTGCGCGGGCTGCTCGGCGTGTGACTGTACTGTCGCTCGAGTGCGCATGCGACGTTTGAGCATCTGCGCGGCGGCCGCCGTGCTGGCCACCGGCTGCGCCGACTCCGTCGTCGTCAACAGCGGCAGCACACCTCCGCGCACGGAGACCCCAGCTCCTACCACCACAACGGGCCGAACCGACCCCGTCCTGGTCAATGCGGCCGACTATTACGTCACCGCTGACGGTCTCAAGGGCTACTACTTCACCACGCCGAACGGCAAATGGAGTTGCGCGATCCTGCCGCATTCCAGGGCGGGCTGTCAGGCCGCATCCGGTGCCCTGGGCATCCCGGGTGAGCCCGACACCGTCGAGAACGCCGGCGGCGAGGCCGTCGCGCCGAATGCGATCGCGGTCGCCGATCAGGGTGAGCCCGGGTTCACATGGCTTGCGCCGCCGGGGTTTTCGGTGAGGTCAGGCGAAGCGCAGGTCCTCGACTTCAACAAGACTCTGGCGGCGGCCGGCTTCCGCTGCAACGCGCAGGAGGCAGGCGTGTCGTGCCTGAACGAGACGACGAAAAAGGGCTTCACGTTCTCCCCCAACGGCCTCACGCCGCGCTACACCGCTGTGCCGGGGTGATCAGCGCAGTTCGGCGGTTCCGTCGGCGTGCACCTGGACCTTGGCGCCGGCGATATCCTCGCTGACCGACACCTCGACGTCCGAGGAGGCGGTCATCACCGCCATCGTGCGCGCGTCCGCGGGAGTGCGCACCGCCAGGAACGCCTTCTCCGGATTGCCGTCACGGTCGAACGGCGTGGTCCACGCCTCGACGGTGCCGACGCCGTCCCACTCGTCGAGGGCGATCCGAATCGGCTCGCGGTCGACCTCGGATTGCACGTCCTCCCAACGGAACTCGGTGGTGGGCGGATGGCTGCCGTAGATGCCGATGCTGTGCTTGCTCAGATACCCGCCGTTGGCGGTGACCATCCCGAGGCTGCCCGGCTTGTCGACGAGCCGCTCGCACATCGTGCCGATGGCATGCGTCACGTAGTTGTTCCATGGGCCGCCGGCAAACGTCAGCCCCCCTGTAACGGTGAGCGGACGCTGCGGATCGGCGAGCGGCAGCCCCAGCTCTGTCGCCGCGACCTGCACCGCAGACGGGAAGCAGGAGTACACGTCGACGAAGTCGACGTCACCGACGCCGGATCCGGCCAGCTCCAGTGCGCGGCGTCCGGCGATCCTGATCGCCGGGGAGCGGTGGAACTCAAACCGCTCGCCCAACGCGTAGGTGTCGTGCGCGTCCGTGCCCGCGTACGGGAAAACCCAGCATTCCGAAGGGATCCCGAGCCGCGCGGCGGCTTCGGCGGAAGCCAGCAGAATCACCGCCGCCTGGTCGACCATGTTGTTGGAGTTCATCAGCTTCGGATACGGCCAGCTGATCATCCGGTTCGTCGGTCCCGGTCGCCAGATGTCGTCCGCGGAAAAGCGTTGCCGGTTCCAGGCGTGTGGGTTGTATTCGGCGACAACGCTGAACTGCGACCACAACTCGCCGATGCGGCGGCGGTGCTCGTCGGACGACTCGCCGGCGGCGATCCGCACCGACTGCTCGAACATCGGGTAGATGTGGGCCGGCGCGACGAGTTTGATCCGCATCTCGGCGGGACCGGCCAATGGGACGTCGTCCTCGCCGCCCGGGGCCGCCGGCACCGCTTCGTCCTGCTGCGGCCAGTCGGGCTTCCTGCCCGCGGCGCGCAATCGTGTTCGGGTGCGCCATTTTTCGGCACCGCCGATCAACACCACGTCGGCCTGGCCGCGCTGGATGTCCAGGCACGCCTGGTTGAGCAGCGACTGCGGGACGTTGCCGCCCACTCCGCTGTAGAGCGACGCGAATTTGGCGGCGCCGATCTGCTCGCCGAGCAGCAGCCCGGGATCGCGGTACCGCCATGACAGCATCCGCACGATCCGGATGGCGTCGACGGATTCCAGCACCCGGGCATCGGCCGCCGCCCGCGCAGCCAACGCGATCAAGCCCACCGGATCCGGCGCCTCGGCCTCGTCGTACTGGTTGACCTGACCGGACCCGATCAGCACCGGTGTTCTGGGATCGACGGGCATCAACCCACCTTTCGTGTATGTCCTCGACGTGGTCCTCGATCAGGCGACGTCGCGAACAGCGCGCCGTCGTCGATCAAAACGTCGATCTCGGCGGCGCTCAAGCCGAGCACTGTGTGGCACACCTCTCGGCTGTGCTCGCCCGGCATCGGCGCGGGACGCATCGCGGCCGGTGGGATGTTACGGAACGGCGCCGGGCCGGTCTCGGCGGGCAGCGCGATGTCGAACAGGGGATGGGCCATGTCGGCGAACACCTCTCGGTGCCGGATCTGCGGGTCGGCCAGCACATCGGCGGCGCGGTTCATCGGGCCGGCCGGCACGCCCGCCTCTTGCAGGATGTCGGTGACCGCGGCCTTGTCCAGCGTCGACGTCCACGAGGCGATCTCGGTGGCCTCATCGACATCGTTGCGGCGCAGACCCTTTCGGCCCATGGCGCCGGTGAGTGCGGCCCAGTCCGCATCGTCGCGGATAGAGATCACGCACCATTCGTCGTCGCCCGCACACGGGTACACGCCGTGCGTCGCGGGGTCGTCGGCAATCGGCAGTCCAGCCGCGCGGGCCTCGTCGGTGACGTAGGTGACGTCGAGCTGGTTGACCGCGGCTTCGGCTTGCGAGATGTGCACGTGCGCAGGAGATCCGGTGCGGTCGCGGCGGATCAGTGCGGCCAGTGCACCGATCGCGACGATGCGGGCGACGATGTGGTCTGGGAACACCGTGACCGCGTCGAAGAACGACGGCTGCTCGTCGGACGTCCACAGCCGCGCGATGCCGGTCGCAGCGCGTACCAGGGGCCCGTAGCCCATGTGCGAGCGCCACGGGCCGGCGTCGCCGAACGCGCTGCTCTCGGCCAGCACGATGCGTGGATTGAGCTGGCAGAGATCGCGGTAGGAGAACCCGAGCGAGGCGAGCGTTCCCGGCTTGAAGTTGGCGAACACCGCATCCGACTCGGCGACTAGGCGGCTGAAAAGCGCGGCGCCGCCGGGTTTTCGGAGGTCGACTCCCAGTCCGTACTTGTTGCGGTGTGCCCACGCGAACGCCTCGCTCATCGGCTGTGACGCACGGGTCTGGCGTAGACCGTCGGGGTAGGCCGCATTTTCCACCTTCACCACCTCGGCGCCAAGGTCGGCGAACAGGCGGCCCAACTCTCCCCCGGCGACGATGATCCCCAAGTCCACGATGCGCATTCCGTCGAACGGCCGGCGGCCACAGTGACCGCCCACCGGCCTCGCGCAGGACGGCGCCAGCCACTCCGCGTCGTCGGAACCGACCGCCGGCGCGGGCCGTCGCAACCCCGCCCGACTTCCGTCGATCACGAACGGTCCGCTGGGCGCCGCCACCTCGACACACGGGGCGATCAGCAACTCCGTCAGCGCCCCCACCGCCTGAAAGTGCTCCGACGACAACGCCGCTGCGGGCGTCAGCACCGCGGCGATCGGAATGCCGTAGCGCTGTCCGGCGGCCACCAACTCGTTCATCGACTGGTCTGCGAACAACCGCGCGATCAGCGCGTTGATTTCGCGAGTCGCGGCGAACCGCGCGCTGATGGTTTCGTATTTCGGATCCGCGAAGTCCTGCGGCTCGCCGAGCCAGGCGCGCATCGCGTGCCACTGCCGCGGCGACATCACGCAAACCCGGACGAACCCGTCGGCGCAGGCGAAGGTCGGATACACGTCCTGATTACGCGGACGGCCACGCCAGGCGTCGCTTCGCCGCTGCGCCAGAGCGCCCTGGCCCATCGCGCCGTACGGCGGGTCGAGCGCCTGCACAACGGCCTCGAAGCGGGAGCAGTCGATGTAATCGCCGATCCCGCAACGAGTTCGGTGATAGTAAGCGACGAGTGCCGCCCACGCGGCCTGCACGGCTGCGGTGGCCGACGCGATCCCGTCGGGTGGCAGCACAGGCGTCCCGGTCGGCGGGCCGGACCGCGACAACGCCGTGGACATCGCATACAACACCGGGTCGGTGGCCTGCCACGACGCGTACGGCCCCGACGTTCCGAAGTTGGTGACCGACACCCCGACCAGGTGACCGAAACGGCGGGTCAGCTCTTCGCAGTCGGCACCGAAAGGCTCTGCGGCACCGGGAATCCCGTCGTCCACAAGGATGTCGGCGTCGGCTACCAGGGCCATGAAGCGGTCGCGGTCTTCGTCGTCGGACGGATCCAGCACTGCGCTGCGCTTGTTCGCGTTGTGCACGGCGAACGGGATCGACGCACCGGCCACGCACGGCCGAACGCGACGGGCTGCGCTGCCGTCGGGCGGCTCAACCTTGAGCACGTCGGCGCCCAGGTCGGCGAACAGACGGGTGACCGCGGCACCGTCGCCGTCAGCCAGGTCGAGCACCCGCACGCCCGCGAGCGGAAGGTCGTCAGGCGTCATGCCGCCCCGGTGCCACACTGCGGCAACGCGAATCCCAGCACGAAGTCAGCGTAATGTAAGCCAATTCCGGTACGCGTGTGGTCGTGCGCGCGAACGGGCCGTGGGGTTTCGGCGCGCACACCGTCGCTCAGCGGCCGTTAGCGCGCCGAAACAAACGGGTAAACTCGATGCATCATGTCCGTCGCCACAGCTGACCAGCACCCGATCGTCGGGCAGATGGCGGCGTTGCAGCGGTTCCATGTCTACGTCGACATCGCCGTTGTCGTGGTCGTGCTGGCGGTGAGCAATCTGGTCGCGCACTTCACGACATCGTGGGCCAGCGTGGCGACGGTGCCCGCCGCCGCGGTGGGGCTGCTCCTGCTCGTGCGTTCCCGCGGGCTCGGCTGGGCAGAGCTCGGGTTAGGCCGCGAGCATTGGAAGACCGGGCTGGCGTACGCGACGGGCGCGGTCGCGCTGGTGGTGACCGTGATCGCGGCCGGCGCGCTGCTGCCGTGGACCCGCGAGCTCTTCATGAATGACCGGTATGCGACAGTGTCGGGCGCGCTGATCGCGTCGATGGTCATCATTCCGCTCCAGACGGTGATCCCCGAGGAGCTGGCGTTTCGCGGCGTGCTGCACGGCGCACTGAACCGGGCCTGGGGATTCCGGGGCGTCGCAGCGGCCGGCTCGCTGCTGTTCGGACTCTGGCACGTCGCCACGTCGCTGGGTCTGACCAGTGAAAACGTCGGGTTCACCCGGCTGTTCGGCGGTGGTTTCCCTGGCCAGCTGGCCGGTGTGCTGCTGGCGGTCGCCGCCACCGCGGCCGCGGGCTTCATCTTCACCTGGCTGCGCAAGCGCAGCGGAAGCCTCCTCGCGCCGATTGCGCTGCACTGGTCGCTGAACGGGCTCGGCGCGCTGGCCGCCGCGCTGGTCTGGCACCTGGCGACCTGAGGCCTACTTGTTCGCCGCCTCCTTGGCCTGCAGGAGCTCCTCGGCGACGACCACGGGCCGGTGTGACTCTTCGGCCAGTCGCGTGAGCGACGAGGACGCGTCTACCGCGTCGATGTGGAAGCGCTCCATCAACACGTCGTTGGCTCGGCAGATGATGTCGCGGCCGCCCAGCGCCGCCCGGAGGCTGCGGTCGGTGTGCACCGTTTCCAGCGTCAGCGCTGCGTGAGTGGCCACGATCACACCCGCCGGAAATCCGCGGTCACGGCAGCAGTACGGCGGCCCCGGCGATGCGCCCATCGGCCAGGTCCGCGAGCGCTTCGTCGGCCCGTCCGAGCGGATACGTCGGGTGGCTCACCTCGATCCGGTGCTGCTCGGCGAACGCCAGGAACTCACGCGCGTCGGCACGGGTGTTCGACGTGACCGACCGCAGCTGACGCTCCTGAAAGAGGTGCCGCTGATAGTTCAGCACAGGGATGTCGCTCAGGTGGATGCCGGCCACAGCCAGCGTGCCGCCGCGGTCCAGTGCCTCCAGCGCCGGCAGTACCAGCTCGCCGACGGGTGCGAATAGGATTGCGGAGTCCAGGCGCACCGGGGGCGGGTCAGTCGCACCTTGCACGGACGCCGCGCCCAACGCGCGCGCCAACTCTCGCGCATTGGCGCCGCGGGTCATCACGTGCACTTCGATGCCTTGCGCGAGAGCCACCTGCGCGGTGATGTGCGCGCTGCCGCCGAACCCGTACAGCCCCAGCCGGCCACCCGCCGGCACCTCGGCACGCAGCAGCGACCGGTAGCCGATGATGCCCGCACACAGCAGCGGTGCCAGCTCGGCGTCGGTGTAGCCGCGAGGCAGGCGGTGCGCGAAAGCTGCCGGCACCGTTGCGAACTCGGCATAGCCGCCGTCGGCGTCCCACCCGGTGTAGCGCGAGTTCGGGCACAGGTTCTCCCGCCCCCGCACGCAGTACTGGCATACGCCGCAGGTGTGCCGGAGCCAGGCGATACCCACGCGGTCGCCCACCGAGAACGCACCGGCGTCTGCTCCCGCCTCGATCACCTCCCCGACGACCTCGTGCCCCGGCGTCACGCCGGGCTTGTGCACGGCGAGGTCGCCCTCGGTCACGTGCAGGTCGGTGCGGCAGACGCCGCACGCGCGTACCGCCACCAGCAGCTCGTCGTCGTCGGGTCGCGGAATGTCGGTGGTGACGTGCTCCAACGGTCGGGTGCTCATCGGGCCCGGCCGCCGCACCCGCCAGGCCGTCATCGAGCCGTTCGTAGCCATGACTTCATCGTGGCGCGAAACGGCGGATTTCGCCGTCAGTACACGTCCCGCAGATAGCGTTTGGCGGCAACGAGTTCGCGCTTGTAGTCATGCGCCTGCTCGTCGGACAGCCGGCCGTGTGTCTTGATGATCCGGGTCAGTGCGGCGTCGACGTCCTTGGCCATCCGGGTCGCATCGCCGCACACGTACACGTGCGCGCCGTCCTGCAGCCACTCCCACAAGGCCGCGCCCTTCTCGGCCATCCGGTGCTGCACGTAGACCCGCTCGGCCTGGTCGCGCGAGAACGCGAGGTCCAGCCGGCTCAAAAAGCCGTCACGGAACATCTCGAGCAATTCGTCGCGGTAGTAGAAGTTGTGCGCGCCGTGGCGGTCGCCGAAGAAAAGCCAGTTGCGGCCCGTGTCGCCGAGCGCCCTGCGCTCGTGCAGGAATCCACGGAACGGGGCGATGCCGGTGCCGGGGCCGATCATCACGATCGGCGTTCCCGGCTCCTCGGGCGGCCGGAAGTGCGGCGAGTGCTGCAAGAAGATCGGCACCGGGCCGCTCGCCCGCTCGGCCAGGAACGTCGAGCACACCCCGCCGCGGTCGAGGCCGTCGCGGCCGCGGTACCGCACCACCGAGACCGTCAGGTGCACCTCGTGCGGGTCGACCAGCGGGCTGGAAGCGATCGAGTACGACCGCGGGGTGAGCCGTACCAGCGCACGCTGCCACTGTTCGGCGTCGGCGACCACCGGGAACTGCTCGAGCAGATCGATCGCATTGCGCCCGACCAGCCAGGAGTCGAAGTGCGATGTATTCGAACGCAGCTGCTTCAACGCTCGTGTGTCGATGGAATGCTCGCCGACGAACGCGAGCAGCCCGGGTGTGACGCGGCAGATGTCGTAGTGCGCGGCCAGCGCCTCGCGCAGCGGCATTTCGGTGCCGTCGACGACGACGGCACCGTCACCGTGTAGGCCGGTGACGGCGAGCCATCGGGAGACGGTCGTGTCGCTGTTCGACGCGTACACCCCGAGCGAATCGCCCACTGAATAGGTCACGCCGTGCTCGGAGATGTCGAACGCGAATTGGCGTACCTCCTTGGCCGCGGCCGGCGGGGTCAGCGCGATGTTGCGGCTGAGCGGCACGCTGATCGGGCAGTTGCGGGAAAATGGTTGCGGCTCAGTGCTTTTCCGTGCTGGTGGGCGCGCGGGCTCGGTGACTGGGGCGCCGATCAGCGTCGTGACGGCGTCGGCCCACTTTGCCATCGGCTCTTGTTCGTAGGCCTCGAGTTCCGCGCGTTGCAGCAGCGGCGTGGCGCCGAGGTCGGCCAGTCGCGCGTCGATTGACCGAGCGTGGCCGCAGAAGTCGGCATAGGAGCGGTCACCGATGCCGAGCACCGCGTAGCGCACCCCGTCCAGCGTCGGTGCGTCCGCCGCTTCCAGCCGGCTCCAGAAGTCTGCGCCGTTGTCCGGCGGGCCGCCGTCGCCGAATGTGCTCGTCACGACGAGCACGTCGCGTGCGGCTGCCAGGTCGGCGAGCCGGCAGTCGGCCATGCTGACGAGTTGTGACCGCCAGCCGGCCGTATCGAGTTGCTCTGCCAGGCGTTCGGCGACCTCCTCGGCCGTGCCGGTCTGCGATGCCCACACCACCAGCGGGCCGGCGGGCCTTCCCGATGACGGCGTCGGCGACGCCGCCGTCATCGCGTAAGCACCGGCGAGCATGCCGTCGACGCGCGCTCGCACCGGCTCGCGCAGCGGGGCCGAGTCGGGCAGCACCGGTGTGCCCGCCAGCTCGCGGGGCAGCATGCTGAAAAACCCTGCCAAATACTGCGATTCGACCTCCGTGAGCGCCGGCAGAGGCTCGTCGTACACGCCCAGCGTGGTGGCGACGGGGTGCCCCGCGGGTTCGGGCCCCGGCCCGACCGGCCGCAGCGCCACCGCGCACACCTTCAATTCCGGCTGCAGCGACTGTGGGTCGACGGCGTCGTTGGTCACCGCGTTCACGGTGAGCAGCTCGCCGTGCTCGTCGTTCCAGTGGAACGGCGCGAAACACGTTCCGGCACTGACGCGGTCGGTGACCACGGCCGGCAGCACCGCGCGGCCGCGGCGCGATACGAGCTCCGCCCGCGCGCCGTCGACGATCCCGAGCGCGTCGGCGTCGTCGGGGTGCACCTCCACGAATGGCGCAGGATTGAGCTTGTTCAGTTGGTCGACGGTCCCGGTCTTGGTCATCGTGTGCCACTGGTGTTGCAGCCGCCCGGTGTTGAGCACCAGCGGGTAGTCGTCGTCGGGCATCTCGGCCGGATCGACGTGCGGGCGCGCCAGAAACGCCGCTCTGCGCGACCGCGTCGGGAATGCCAGCCGAGGCACGTGGCCGTCGTCGGAGACGTGCAGCGGCTGGCTGATTCCGTCGTTGAGGTAGCGGATCGGGTGGCGGTCACACTCGTCGTCGGGCGGACACGGCCATTGCACGGGGCCGCCTTCCAGGCGCCGGTAGCTGGCGCCGCGCACGTCATATCCGGTGGCGGGGTTACTGAAGCTGACGATCTCGTCGAAGACCTGCTCGCTCGACTCGTAGGCGAACGCGTGTGCGTAGCCCAGCGCCTCGGCCATCTGACAGATCAGTTGCCAGTCTGGGCGCGCGTCGCCGCACGGCGGCACCGATCCGCGCAGCAGCGTCAATGTGCGCTCCGAATTCACATTCACCGCATCGGATTCGGCCCACAGCGTCGCCGGCAGCATGATGTCGGCATAGCGGCTGGTCGCGGTGTCGAGGTACGCGTCCTGGCTGATCACCAAATCCGCCGCCTGCAATCCCGCGATCACGTTGCCGCGGTTGGGCATCGTCGCAACGGGGTTGGTCGCGATGATCCAGCAGGCCTTGATCTGGCCGGCGGCCATCCGCTCGAACATCTCGATCGTGCCGACGCCGATGTCCGCACGAATTGTGTTGGGCGCCAGCCCCCATCGCTGTTCGACGAACGCGCGGTCGTCGGGCGACAGCACGGAGCGCTGGCCCGGCAGACCCGGGCCCATGTAGCCCATCTCGCGACCGCCCATCGCGTTCGGTTGCCCGGTCAGCGAGAACGGCCCGCTGCCGGGCTGGCAGATCGCGCCGGTGGCCAGGTGCAGGTTGCAGATCGCGTTCGTGTTCCACGTGCCGTGGGTGCTCTGGTTCAGGCCCATGGTCCAGCAACTCATCCAGTTGTCGGCGCCGGCGATCATCGCGGCGGCGGCGCGGATGTCGTCGGGGGGTATGCCGGTGATGGTGGCTACCCGCTCGGGCGGGTAGTCGGCCAGGAAGGGGGTCATCGCATCCCAGCCGTGCGTGTGCTCGGCGATGAAATCTTCGTCCACTGCGTCGTTTGTGACGAGCAGGTGCAGGATTCCGTTCAGCAACGCCAGGTCCGTGCCCGGGTTGATCTGCAGGAACAGGTCGGCCCGCTCGGCTGTCGCGGTGCGCCGCGGATCGGCCACGATCATCTTGGCGCCGGCCTTGAGCCGGTCGGCCATGCGCAGGAACAGGACCGGATGGCAGTCGGCCATGTTGGAGCCGATGACTAAGAACAGATCGGCGTGGTCGAA
This sequence comes from Candidatus Sericytochromatia bacterium, assembly GCA_050262635.1. Classification (GTDB taxonomy): domain Bacteria; phylum Actinomycetota; class Actinomycetes; order Mycobacteriales; family Mycobacteriaceae; genus Mycobacterium. The sequence continues at coordinate 17,467 of JBLNEK010000063.1, forward strand.
GTCGTCATACGATCCCGGCGGCCCGTCCGCGCCGAGCGACTGCTTGTATCCGGTTCCGGCGCTGGCCATGCACAGCCGCGAATTGGACTCCATGTGCACGGTGCGAATGAAGCCCTTTGCCAGTTTGGTCGCGAGATACTGCGCCTCCAGCGACATCTGGCCCGACACGTACACCGCGACCGAATCGGGCCCGTGCTCGTCGATGACCGACCGCAGCCGCGCGGCCGCCTCGGCGATCGCGTGATCGACCGGTGCCGCAACGGGTTCCGCGTCGCGCCGTGCCCGCATCATCGCGGTGCGAAGCCGAGTGTCGGTGGTTCCCATCAACTCTGCGTGCGTCGCGCCCTTGGTGCAGAGGCGGCCGAAGTTGGCCGGGTGCCGTGAGTCGCCGGAAACCCGGGCGATCACCGGTGCGTTCGTGGTTGCGTCGACCGTGGTGCGCACCTCGATGCCGCACCCGACGCCGCAGTACGAACACGCGGTGCGGGTGAGGGTCTGCGAGGCTGGGCTGCCCATGCCTGTCATGGTGGCTGGACACTGTTTTCCATTGTTTCCGCCGAGGTAATCGCGCTGTAGCTAGCTGCTCACGGCGCTGCGCGGCGGGCGGTGAGAAGACGCAGAAGCCCCCAGTCGATCGTGGGCGGGGGCTTCTGGTCGTCAGCGACTTACGATGGGGGCGTCATCTCCGGTGCCTGCTCCGGCGGAACCGGTACCGGCACGCCCACTTGGGAGCCGTTGTTCGGGGCCGGCGCAGTCGTCGGCGGCGGTGCCCCCGGAGCGGCGGGCTCGCCCGGCGCTGCAGGTGCCCCCGGCGCCGCGGGCTCACCGGGTGCCGGCGTGGCCGCCGGAGGTGCGGTGTAGGGCCGGATCGACTCGGCGAGCGCCTTGGCGGCCGCCTTGTCCACCGGGTTGTTGGCGGAGCCGAGCCAGACGACGAACCAGCGGTTGTTCTGGGCGGGCTGGGTGCCCTGGCGAGGGGCGGACGTGCCGAGAGCGGCGGCCCAGATCTGGCCGCTGGGTTTGTTCGGGTCGGTGAACTTGACCTCGTAGTACGCCGCGGAACCGGGCACGCCCGCGGCATTGAGCGTGATGGTCTGCTGGTTGATCCGCGTGCCGGGGAACGGCATGTAGAACTCGCCCATGTCCGAGGCGAGCCGGACGGCGGCCTTCTGGTTGTCCTGCTCGGCGCCGGCGAACAGCCTCAGGTCGAGCTTGCCCAGCAGGATGCTGGTGTCCGTGGCCGCCGGCTGGCCCTGCACGGGCGTCTTGAGCAGCACGGCCTGGCCATAGCTGATGCGGGACGCGTCGCCGGGAGTCCAACCGGCCGGCGGCACGTAGCTGAAGCCCCCGGCTGCCACGTCGACCCTGTTTGCGTCGGGTGCCGGTGCCGCTGCCGGCGCGGGTGTGGGCGCATTAGGGTCACCCGGCGCAAAAGCAGGTGCGTTCGGATCGCCGGGCTGGGGCATGCTCGCTGGAGCGTTCGGGTCGACCGATGCCGCCGGCGGCGGCGGAGCGTTCGGATCCGCAGGCTCAGCGGGTACGGCCGGGCTCGGCGTGGGTGCCGGCGAGGGCGGATCGGCGGATGCCACGCCCATCGGCAACACCACTGCTACCGAACCGGCAACCGCAGTCGTCGCGAATCTGGTCCAAAGCCCCGACAATCGAAATTTCCCCTCCGGATTTTTCATGACCACGAAATTACCGTGTTACCGCCGTGACGCAAGTGTGTGGTGAGAAGAATTAGTCACTTCTCAGGCCGGGTGGATCGCTACCTCCTGAGCCTTCACGGCAAAGTAGACCCGATCCCCGGCGACCAGACGCATCTCGGCGGCGGCCTCGGCGGTCACATCGGCTGCCAGCCCTGGCGCCCCGTCGGCCTGTTCGGCGGCCCGCAGCCGGATGCGGGCCCCCAGCGCGTCGATCTGCGCCACCGTAACCTCGACGGTATTGCGCGGGCTGCCGCGCGGGACGTCGCGGAAAACGGCCACCGCCGACGGGCGGAACACCGCGACCGCGTGCATCCCCGGGCGCAGCCCCTCCCCGGCGCCGTACCAGCGGTTTCCGTCGACGCCGTGCAGCGACCCGTCGTCGGCGACCGCGCCGTTCACCAGGTTCACCCCGGCGATGCGCGCGGCGAACGCGCTGCGGGGCGCAGCCAGCACACGGGCCGTGTCGCCCGACTCCACCACCCTGCCCCCGTCCATCACCAACACCCGGTCGGCCAGCGTCAGGATGTCGACGAGGTCGTGGGTCACCAGCACCGCGGCCCGCTCACCGGACGCCAGCACAGCCCCCAGCACGGCGCGCACTGCCGCCGCGGCGGACACATCCAGCCCGGACAGCGGCTCGTCGAGCAGCAACACGTCGGGATCGGCGGCCAGCGCCCGGGCGATCGCGACGCGCTGCGCCTGCCCGCCGGACAACTCCCCCGGCCTCCTGTCGGCGAGGTCGACGGCGTCGACGCGCTCCAGCCACTCGCGCGCGGTCCGTTCAGCCGCCCTGCGCCGCCCCCGGTTTCGCGGCCCGAACGCAACGTTGTCGACGACGGACAGGTGCGGGAACAGCAGCGCGTCCTGCAACAGCAGTCCGATGCGCCGCGCGTGTGCCGGGACGAAGACGCCCGACGGCGTGTCGGTCAGCAGCCGTCCGCCCGACCGCACGCAGCCCGAGTCGGGCCGCAGCAGCCCGGCGACCACGTGCAGCACGGTCGACTTGCCCGCGCCGTTGGCCCCGATGAGCGCCACGAGTTCGCCGGGGGCGACTTCGAACTCGACGTCGACGTCGCGTCGGGCGGCCACCGCGCGGACCGCCACGCCGGTCACTAGGGCACCATCCTTTCTGCGGATGCCCGATGGGTGTTCGTTGAAGGGACTCGGCGGGGGCCGAGGTGACGGTCAATGTCGGTCGCTCGAAGAGGGCCACGATGACACTGCCGCCCTCGGTCCTCCCGGGGTCGCAGACCGGTATCAGGAAGATGCGCCGCAGAGCGCCAGTTAGTGACCGTCCGGCGGTCGAT
>JBLNEK010000064.1:0-14236 GCA_050262635.1 Candidatus Sericytochromatia bacterium
ATTCAGCCTTCGCGGCTGGCCGAGTGCATCGACGCGTTCTCCAGCGCTTTGCGCGATCGGGTCCGCACGATGTTCCCGCTTCCCGACGGCGAAGTCGTCGACTACGAGGTCGTCTCCGACAAGCCGTGGTCGGGCTTCAACTACTACCTCGGCGGATACCGGTCCCGGGTGGCGGTCAACGCGGACATCAAGCAGCAGATGTCGGCGTTGCCGCGGCTCGTCGCGCATGAGTCCTATCCCGGCCACCACACCGAGCACTGCCGCAAGGAGGCCGTCCTGGTCGAGCGGAAGGGCCAGGCCGAGCAGACGATCTTCTTGGTCAACACGCCGCAGTGCCTGATGGCCGAGGGCCTCGCGGACTTGGCGCTGCACGCGGCCGTCGGGCCCGGCTGGGGGAGTTGGGCCGCGGAGATCTACGCCGACCTCGGCCTGCGGTTCGACGGGCAGCGCGCGGAAGAAGTTTCCGACGCGTCCGCCGGTTTGCTCTCTGTGCGTCAGGACGCCGCGTTGATGCTGCACGACGAGCACCGCGACGCGGACGACGTGGCCGGGTACTTGAAGCAGTGGCTGCTGGTCGACGACGCGCGGGCGCGGCAGATGCTGCGGTTCCTGTCTTCGCCGCTGTGGCGGGCCTACATCAGCACGTACGTGGAGGGCTACCGGCTGCTGCGAGGCTGGCTCGACGCACGCCCTTCGGGCGTCAGCCTCGGCGAGCGGTTCGCCGCGCTGCTTGACGAGCCACTGATCCCGTCGGCGCTGCGCTGAGCCTGCCGTTTCGTATGCGACTGGCCGTCAGGGCGTACCCAAACGCAGACTGGCGGACGTGCGAGCGGGCCAGGACCGGGCGATAAGCTGGCCATGTGACGACTGACTCCGTGACCACGTCGGCCCCCGCTTACGTCGACACCGCGGCGACGGCATTCCGCGCGGCACTCGAGGTCATGGAGTCCGTCGAACCGCGGATCGCCGCGGCCACGCGCAAAGAGCTTGCAGACCAACGTGATTCGCTCAAGCTGATTGCCAGTGAGAACTACGCCTCGCCGGCCGTGCTGTTGACTATGGGCAACTGGCTTTCCGACAAGTATGCGGAGGGCACGATCGGGCACCGGTTCTACGCCGGCTGCCAGAACGTCGACACCGTCGAATCGGTGGCGGCTGAGCACGCCCGCGAGCTGTTCGGGTCGCCGTATGCCTACGTCCAGCCGCACTCGGGCATCGACGCCAACCTCGTTGCATTCTGGGCGATCCTGGCCACCCGCGTCGAGGCGCCCGGCCTCGCCGAGCTCGGCGCCAAGCACGTCAACGACCTGTGCGAGGCCGATTGGGAGGCGTTGCGCGCCAAGCTCGGCAACCAGCGGCTGCTCGGCATGTCGCTGGACGCCGGCGGCCACCTCACCCACGGCTTCCGGCCGAACATCTCCGGGAAGATGTTCCACCAGCGCAGCTACGGCACCGACCCGGCGACAGGCCTGCTCGACTACGACGCCGTTGCCGCGGCCGCGCGCGAGTTCAAGCCGCTGATCCTCGTCGCCGGCTACTCGGCGTATCCGCGGCGCATCAACTTCGCGAGGATGCGCGATATCGCCGACGAGGTCGGCGCGACGCTGATGGTCGACATGGCGCACTTCGCCGGGCTCGTGGCCGGCAAGGTGTTTACAGGTGACGAAGACCCGGTGCCGCACGCGCATGTCACGACGACGACCACGCACAAGTCGCTGCGAGGTCCGCGCGGCGGGCTGGTGCTGGCCACCGAGGAGTACTCCGACGCCGTCGACAAGGGCTGTCCGATGGTGTTGGGCGGACCGCTGTCGCACGTGATGGCGGCCAAAGCAATCGCGCTGGCGGAGGCCCGCCGGCCGGCGTTCGTCGACTACGCGCGCGGGGTCGCCGACAACGCCAAGGCGCTGGCCGATGGTTTCCTGCGGCGTGGTGCGCGGCTGGTCACCGGGGGCACCGACAACCACATCGTGCTGCTCGACGTCACGACCTTCGGGCTGACCGGGCGCCAGGCGGAGTCCGCGCTGCTGGACGCGGGGATCGTCACCAATCGCAATGCGATCCCGGCCGACCCCAATGGCGCCTGGTACACCAGCGGCATCCGGTTCGGCACGCCCGCGCTGACGACGCGGGGTTTCGGGGCCGCCGAGTTCGACCGGGTCGCTGAGCTGGTGGTCGACGTGCTGACCGACACGAAGCCTGCGTCCGGACCGAAGGGCCCGTCGAAGGCGAAGTACTCGCTGGTCGATGCCACCGCCGACCGGGTGCACGCCGCCGCGGCCGAGCTGCTGGACGCGAATCCCCTCTATCCCGGCCTGACGCTGTAGCGCACTTCCTTAGCGCTCGCGGGAAGACCGGCGCGTCGGATTTTACGACTCCCTTAGAATTGGGTTACTGTAACTGCATGGCACAGAAACCTGTTCTGACACCGCTGATGGCGGAGCTGGAACCGGTGGTCGGAGAGAACTACCACCGGCACATCGAAACCTCTGAACCGTGGTACGCGCACGACTTCGTGCCCTTCGACCGCGGGGAGAACTTCGCGTTCCTCGGCGGCCACGACTGGGATTCGTCGCAGGCCACATTGCCCCGGCACGTCACCGACGCGCTGGAGATCTTCCTGGTCACCAAGGACAACCTGGCCGGCTACCACCGCGAGTTCGTCGAGCACTTCATCCTCGAGGACTGGTGGGGCATGTGGATCGGCCGGTGGACCGCCGAGGAAACCCTGCACCAGATCGCGCTGCGGGAGTACCTCGTCGTCACCCGTGAAATCGACCCGGTGGCCAACGAGAACGTCCGCGTCGAGCACGTGATGAAGGGCTACCGCGCCGAGGGCTTCGGCAAGATCGAGACGCTGGTGTTCATGGCACTGCGGGAGCGTCAGCACGCGGTGTACTGCCGGCGGCTGGCCGCGCAGATCGACGACGCGACGTTGCGTGGGCTCGTCGAGGTGATCGCCAAGGACGAGGAGCGGCACTTGCTGTTCTTCGAGAACCTGGTACGGGCATGTCTGAACTTGGAGCCGGAGGAGACGCTCGCGGCGATCGCCGCGCGCGCGGCCGAGTTGCGGGTCGTCGGGGCCGACATCGACGCCTACAAGGACAAGGTGGCCGCCGTCGCCGACGCGGGCATCTATGACGAGAACCTGATGCGTCAGGGGATCGCCGAGTCGATCGCGTCGTGGGGGCTGACCGACCGCCCCGAGCTCGCCGACTTCGTTCGCTGATTTGTCTGCTCGTCGCGCAAGAGCTCATCGCCGAGCACGGCGCGCCTGCTGCGCGGTGGGGTGGCGGCGAGGGTAGCGTCGTCGTCGATGGCTAGCGACATGCTCTGCTATCCGGGCGGTACCCGAACAGCGACGGGGCCGGCCCCGGTCCCGGTGCCGCCGCGACCGTCGAAACGCCTTCGCGGGGCCGCGCTGGCTCGAGGAGCCGTCCGTGACCGATTCGCCGTCACCTGTTCGGACCTACGTGCTCGACACGTCAGTGTTGTTGTCCGACCCATGGGCAGCCACCCGGTTCGCCGAGCACGAAGTGGTGGTTCCTCTCGTGGTGATCAGCGAGTTGGAGGCCAAGCGCCATCATCATGAACTCGGATGGTTCGCCCGCCAGGCGTTGCGCCTATTGGACGACATGCGGCTCGAGCACGGCCGGTTGGATCAGCCGATTCCCGTTGGCACACAGGGCGGTACGCTTCACGTCGAGCTGAACCACAGCGACCCTGCGGTGCTGCCCGCCGGCTTTCGGACCGACACCAACGACGCGCGGATACTCACCTGCGCCGCCAATCTCGCGGCCGAAGGCAAGCGAGTCACGTTGGTGAGCAAGGACATTCCGCTGCGCGTCAAAGCCAGCGCGGTCGGACTGAGCGCCGACGAGTACCACGCCCAGGACGTGATCGTTTCGGGCTGGACCGGAATGACGGAACTCGACGCGTCCGCGGCTGACATCGACGCGCTGTTCGCCGACGGGGAGATCGACCTCGAGGAGGCGCGAGACCTGCCGTGCCACACCGGAATTCGGCTGCTTGGCGCGGGCTCTCATGCGCTCGGCCGGGTGAACTCCGGCAAACAGGTGCAGCTGGTGCGCGGCGACCGCGAGGTGTTCGGGCTGCGCGGCCGCTCGGCCGAGCAGCGAGTGGCACTGGACTTGCTGCTCGACGATTCGGTGGGGATTGTCTCGCTGGGCGGCAAGGCTGGGACGGGCAAGTCCGCGCTGGCGCTGTGCGCGGGCCTGGAGGCCGTGCTGGAGCGGCGGACCCACCGAAAGGTGGTGGTGTTCCGGCCGCTGTACGCGGTCGGCGGGCAAGACCTCGGTTACCTGCCGGGCAGCGAGAGCGAAAAGATGGGACCCTGGGCGCAGGCGGTCTTCGACACCCTGGAAGGGCTGGCAAGCACCGCGGTGCTCGAGGAGGTGCTGTCGCGGGGGATGCTCGAGGTGCTCCCGCTCACCCACATTCGCGGCCGCTCGTTGCACGACTCGTTCGTGATCGTCGACGAGGCGCAGTCGCTGGAGCGCAACGTGCTGCTGACCGTGCTGTCGCGGCTCGGCGCCGGCTCCCGGGTGGTGCTCACCCACGACATTGCGCAGCGCGACAACCTGAGGGTGGGCCGCCACGACGGCGTCGCGGCCGTCATCGAGAAGCTCAAGGGCCATCCGCTGTTTGCCCACATCACGCTGGTGCGCAGCGAACGGTCGCCGATCGCGGCCCTGGTCACCGAGATGCTCGAGGAGATCAGCCCCGGCGCGCTGCCGTGAGTCGCGTCGACTCTGCTGGAAGATCGCGTTTCTTGACGATATTGCGATCTGGCCGCAGTGTCGACGATGCGGTTGCTGCCAGCATCCCTCTGTAAGCTGCCCGCGTGCCGAACAGAAGCTCCAGCCGGGTCAAGCCGTACTGGCTGACGCTGTGTGCGGCCCTCGGGGCGGTTGCCGTGCTCGTGATCGGAAATCTGACCGGCCACGTGAAGCTGGCCAGCGCCGACGACGTCGACTGCGCGAAGGTCAAGTGCGTGGCGTTGACTTTCGACGACGGGCCCAGCCCCTATACCGACCGGCTGCTGAAGATCCTCAACGACAGCGGCGCGAAGGCGACGTTCTTCCTGATCGGCAACAAGGTGGCGGCCAACCCGGCCGGCGCGAAGCGCATCGTCAACGCCGGCATGGAGGTGGGCAGCCACACCTGGGAGCACCCCAACATGACGACGATCCCAGTGGACGCCATCGCCGGCCAGTTCACGAGGGCCAACGATGCGATCACGGCGGCGACGGGTCAACAGCCCAAGCTGTGGCGGCCCGCCGGCGGACTGACCGACGATGCGGTGAACAAGGTTGCCGCGCAACAGGGCGTTGCGGCGATCCTGTGGGACGTCATCCCGTTCGACTGGATCAACGACGCCAACACAGCGGCGACGCGGTACATGCTGATAAGCCAGCTCAAGCCCGGCTCGGTGGTGCTGTTCCACGACACGTACTCCAGCACCGTCGATCTGGTATACCAGTTCATCCCGGTGCTCAAGGCCAACGGCTACCACCTGGTGACGGTCAGCCAGCTGCTGGGGCCGCGGGCGCCGGGCAGTGTCTACGGCGGACGCGAGAACGGCCCGGCCGTCAACGACCTGCACGACATCCCGCCGGCCGAGATCCCGACGCTGCCTAACACGCCGTCGCCGAAGCCGATGCCGAACTTCCCGATCACCGACCTTCCGGATCAGAACTCCGGCGGCCCCAACAACGGCGCCTAAGGAGCGATTTCGGCGCGCTTTTCGAGGGTCAGCGTCGATTTGCGTGCCGAAATCACTCCTCGTCGCGCACCTTGGCCATCGCCAGCACATCGAGCCGCTTGTCCAGCTCCTCCTCGGACAGCTTGTCGCCGATCAGCCCGCGGTCGACCACGGTCTGCCGAATCGTCTTGTGCTCCTTGAGCGCCTGCTTGGCCACCGCAGCCGCTTCTTCGTAGCCGATCGCGGAGTTCAGCGGCGTCACGATCGACGGCGACGACTCCGCCAGCGTACGCAGCCGCTCCTCGTTCGCCAGGAGCCCGTCGATGCAGCGCTCGGCGAACAGCCGCGACGCGTTCGACAGGATCTTCAGGGACTCGAGGATGTTGCGGGCCATCATCGGGATGTAGACGTTGAGCTCGAACGCCCCGAATGCGCCGCCCCACGCGATCGCCGCGTCGTTGCCCACGACCTGCGCTGCCACCTGCGTGACTGCCTCCGGGATAACCGGATTCACCTTGCCTGGCATGATCGAGCTACCGGGCTGCAAGTCGGGAAGCTGGATTTCGGCCAGGCCGGTCAACGGCCCCGAGCCCATCCACCGGATGTCGTTGGCGATCTTCGTCAGCGACACCGCGATCGTGCGCAGCGCGCCGGAGGCCTCGACGAGTGCGTCGCGCGCCGCCTGCGCCTCGAAAGAGTTGACAGCAGGCCGCAATTCGGCCACCCCGGTCTGCTCGCGAAGCACCTCGACGACCTTCTCACCGAAGCCGTCCGGTGCGTTCAGCCCGGTGCCGACTGCCGTACCGCCAATCGCCAGCTCACCCAGCCGGGGCAGCGCAGCGCGCACCCGCTCGATACCCGCCTCGATCTGGCGGGCGTACCCGCTGAACTCCTGACCCAGAGTCACCGGCACCGCGTCCATCAAGTGTGTGCGGCCCGACTTCACCACCTTGCGCCACTGACGGGCCTTGCCCGCCAGCGCCTCGTGGAGCACCTCCAGCGCCGGAATCAGTTCGCGCACAGCGGCTTCCGTCGCCGCGATGTGCGTTGCCGTCGGGAACGTGTCATTGGAGGACTGCGACATGTTCACGTGGTCGTTGGGGTGGACGGTCACGCCGTTGCGCGCCGCGATGCTCGCGATCACCTCGTTGGCGTTCATGTTCGAGCTTGTGCCGGAACCGGTTTGGAACACGTCGATAGGGAACTGGTCGTCGTGGCGGCCTTCTGCGATCTCGGCGGCCGCGGCGATGATCGCGTCCGCCTTCTCGGCGTCGAGCAGTCCGAGGTTCTTGTTTACCTGCGCGCACGCACCTTTGAGCAGTCCCAGTGCCCGGATTTGCGCCCGCTCGAGGCCGCGCCCAGAGATCGGGAAGTTCTCCACCGCGCGCTGCGTCTGCGCCCGCCACAGAGCGTCTTTGGGCACTCGGACTTCCCCCATCGTGTCGTGCTCGATGCGGTATTCGTCTGCGTCAGTTGCCTTCTCGACGGCGGCGTCGGTCATCGATTCCTCTGGAAGTGGGTGGTCAGGGCAGTGGGTAGATCGCGTTGCTGTCGCCGGTGAAGTCGATCGCCGAGTACTCGGCCAGCTTGGACAGCCGGTGGTAGGCCTCGATCATTCGGACAGTACCGGACTTGCTGCGCATGACGATCGACTGCGTGGTGCACCCGCCGCTGTAGTACTGCACGCCCGTGAGCAGGTCGCCGTTGGTGACACCGGTGGCGCAGAAGAAGACGTTCTCGCCGGAGACCAGATCCTCGGTGGTCAGCACGCGGTCGAGATCGTGTCCGGCGTCGATGGCCTTCTGGCGCTCGTCGTCGTCGCGAGGTGCGAGCTGGCCCTGGATCGCGCCGCCCATGCAGCGGATCGCGGCCGCGGCGATGATGCCCTCGGGCGTGCCGCCGACGCCGACCAGCATGTCGGTGCCGGAGTTGGGCCGGCATGCCGAGATCGCGCCCGCCACGTCGCCGTCGGAAATGAGCCGGCATCGGGCACCAGCGGCGCGCACGTCGGCGATGAGTTGCTTGTGGCGGGGCCGGTCCAGAATGCACACGGTCATGTCGGACACCGAAAGGTTCTTGACCTTGGCGACACGCCGGATGTTCTCGCCGATCGGCGCGGTGATGTCGATGGCGTGCCCGGCGTCGGGGCCGACGGCGATCTTGTTCATGTAGAACACGGCCGACGGGTCGTACATCGCGCCGCGCTCGGCGACCGCGAGCACCGAGATGGCGTTGGGCAGGCCTTTGCTCATCAGCGTGGTGCCGTCGATCGGGTCGACGGCGAAGTCGACGTCGGGGCCGTCGCCGTTGCCCACCTCCTCGCCGTTGTAGAGCATCGGCGCGTTGTCCTTCTCGCCTTCGCCGATGACCACGACCCCGCGCATCGACACTGAGTTCAGCAGTTCGCGGATGGCGTCGACCGCGGCGCCGTCGCCGCCTTCCTTGTCGCCGCGACCGACCCAGCGGCCTGCGGCCATCGCGCCCGCCTCGGTGACGCGTACCAACTCCATTGCCAGGTTGCGGTCCGGAGCTTCTCGCCGGCGAGATTCCGTCATGCGCCAGATTGTCCCATTAGGCGGTGGCCGATGGGCAGCTGGGATACTGGCGCCGTGAGCAGCCAGCCTGGGCCCGCGCCGAAGGAGTCGAAGCCTCGGTTGCTGCAAGACGGCCGCGACATGTTCTGGTCGCTCGCGCCGCTGGTGGTGGCCTGCATCGTGCTGGCGGCTCTCGTGGGAACGTGCTCGGTGCAGTGGGGCGGGCCCAAGCCCGGGCCTCTTCCCGAAATCGACGCGGCCGCACAGCTGCGCGCCGACGCCGCCCAGCTGGGGTTCCCGGTCCGGCTGCCGCAGCTGCCCGAGGGCTGGCACGCCAACTCCGGGCGGCGTGACAGCATCCCGGATGGACGCACCGACCCCGCGACAGGTCAGAAGAGCCAAGCAGTCCTCTCGACAGTCGGATACCTGGCTCCCAGCGGCATGTACGTCGCCCTCACCCAGAGCAACGCCGACGAGGACAAGCTCGTCGGGTCGTTCGACGGGGACCTCTACCCGAAGGGTGCCGAGAACGTAGCCGGCGTCTCGTGGGTGGTGTACCAGGGCGGTGAAGGCACCCGGCCGGTCTGGACGACGCGGCTCAACGGGCCGACCGGCCCGGCACAGCTGGCGATATCCGGCGCCGGTAGCCCCGACGAATTTCGTACGCTGGCCGCGGCCACGCAGTCGCAGCCGCCCCTTCCGCGATAGGAGACCGATGACCGCACCGGAGGCCGACCTCACCGGCTGGACCGCGTCGCCGTTCACCGCCGAGGGCATCACGCATGACGTGTACCGCAAGGGCGAAGGCGCCGGGGTGGTGCTGATCCCCGAGATCCCCGGTCTCACCCCTCAGGTGCTGGGTCTGGGAAATCACCTGGTGGACAACGGGTTTACCGTCGCGTCTCCGTCGTTGTTCGGCGAACCCGGGCGGCCGCTGAACATGCCGTACATGGCAGCGACAATGGCCCGGGCATGCGTGGCGCGTGAGTTCATGGCGTTCGCCACCAACGCCGACCGGCCGGTCGCGCGGTACCTGCGCGCGCTGGCGCGCGACCTCAACGATCGCACGCCCGGCAAGGGCGTCGGAGTGATCGGTCAGTGCTTCACCGGCGGGTTCGCGTTGGCGGCAGCGGTCGACGACAGCGTGCTGGCGCCGGTGATGAGCCAGCCGTCGGTGCCGTTCCCGCTGACACCGGCGCAGCGTCGCGATCCTGGGGTGTCGGAGGGCGAATTGCAGCGAGTGGTCCAACGCGCCACTGACGAGGGCCTGTGCGCGATGGGTCTGCGCTTCACCGGAGACCGAGCGGTACCGGCCGAACGGTTTGCGACGCTGAAGGCGCGGCTGGGCGACGCCTTCGAGGTGATCGAGATCGACTCGTCGCCGGGCAACGAGCACGGCTTCGGCCGGATGGCGCATTCGGTGCTGACCGACCAGGTGCGCGAGCGCGACGGCCACCCGGCCTACGAGGCGCGCAAGCGCGTCGTCGAGTTCCTCAAGGAGCGGCTGGTCTGAGTCCCCTCTGCGCGAGCGGACGCAAAGTCACCCCTGCGCGCCATCTGGAAGGGGCTTTTGCGTCTGCTCGACCGGAGAGGACGGGGTTCTTGATTTCCGGGTGATCGGCCAGAACCGCCGCCGCGGCTCGGGATGGTCGTCGTCGGGTAGGTCGAGCGGAATTCCTTTGAACACGGCGAGATAGACGCTGATCGTCGTCACGATCACGATCATCAGCACGGGTCCGATCACGATGCCCCAGAAGCCGAACATCGCGATGCCGGAGAACACGGCCAGCAACATCAGTGCGGGATTCAGGCGTGCCTCGCGTGGAACCAGGATCGGCCGCAGGATGTTGTCGATGTTCGTCACGGCGATGAGGTGCCACAGGACGACGAAGATGCCGCCGGCGACGTTGCCGAACAGCGCCATTCCGATGCCGAACGGGATCGTCACGATGCCGCTGCCGAGCGGAATGATCGAGAGCGCGGTCAGCAGGATCGCGAAAATGAAGAAGCCGTCGTGGAATCCGGCGATGTAGATCGACGCGGCGCCGGTGATGCCCTGGCATGCCGCGATGACGAACTGCCCCGTGACCGTTCCGCGGACCATCGCGCCCATCTTCGCCAGGTACAGGTCGGTGACGTCCTCGCCGAGCGGATTGAGCTTGCGGATCAGTGTGATGACCTTGTCGCGGTTGACCAAGAGCGCGACGAACACGTACAAGAAGATGATTGCCGACGTGACAGCGCCGATCGCGCTGCCCGCTGCGGTCCTGAGGAAACCGAGTCCCCATTGGCCGGCGTGCTGGGCGACCGTGGTCATGGATTTGCGCAACGAGTCCTGAGTGACCGTGATGTCGAGGAAAGGTATCCGGGCGAGCACCTCGTTGATGGCCTTCAGGATGCGGTCCCCGAGTGACGTCAAATCCGTGTTCCCCACCCAGTGGGCCACGCTTTCGACCATGTGCGTTATCTGCACAACAGCCAGAAGCACGAACGACGCAGCCGGAATGGCGACGGCCAGCAGGGCGGCTAGCACCGTCAGGGTTGCCGAGAGCCCGGTCCCGAAGCGCTTGCTGAGCCGGGCGAACAACGGCGTGAATAGATGAGCGCCGACCGCCGCGATGACCACAAGGATGAAGTAGCCGCGCAGGAAGTAGGCGCCGAACGCGATCGCGATCACCGTGAAGACGGCCAGCGCCCGTTTCTGGGTGTCGGTGAACTCCATCGTGTGCACGTTAGCCAGCTGTCGTCACTTCTGGTGTCGCCTCGCAAAAACGCCTGATCGGCGCCGATAAAGCCTATTCTGAGCGCATCGAGCGGTCGGGGAGCTCGAAACGTCGGAGGGCTTGATGACGGCAGCAACCGCGTGCCGAGCGTGCGGCATCGAGCCACTGGAGAATGCTCGGTTTTGCCATGGCTGCGGGGCGCCAATCGCTGACGAGGCCCCAGCCGAGTACAAGCAAGTGACGGTGCTGTTCGCCGACGTGGTGCGCTCGATGGACATCGCCGCGGCAGTCGGGACCGAACGTCTGCGAGAGATCATGGGTAATCTCGTCAAGCGCTCGACCGTGGTGGTGAAGCGTTACGGGGGGACGGTGGACAAGTTCACCGGCGACGGAATCATGGCCGTGTTCGGAGCGCCGGTCGCCCTGGAGGACCACGCCGTTCGCGCATGCTTCGCCGCTTTGGGCATTCAAGACCAGGCGAGGCAGCTGGCCGCCGAACTTCGGCGAGACGGTATTGCGTTCGAAATGCGCGTCGGTCTGAACTCGGGACAGGTCATCGCCGGTGACATCACTTCTGAGACAGCGGGTTACACCGCAGTGGGCGAACACGTCGGGTTGGCGCAGCGAATGGAGTCCGTGGCGCCGCCAGGTGGTGTGATGCTCAGTGAGTCCACGGCGCGGCTGGCCAAGCATGCGGCGGTGCTCGGTGAACCGGAGACGGTGCGGATCAAGGGCGCCGCCGACCCGATGCCGGCCCATCGCCTTCAGGGGATGGAGTCGGCGCACGCGATGGTCGGACGCGGCGAATCACGCCTCGTCGGACGGCGCTGGGAGATGGCCGCGGTCGAGGGCATTTTGGACCGGTCGATCGAGAACGACGGCGCCGTCGTCGCACTCGTTGGCCCCGCGGGGATCGGGAAGAGCAGGATCGTGCGCGAGATCGCGGCGACCGCGACCGAACGTGGAGTCGACGTCTTCTGGGCGTTCTGCGAGTCGCACGCAAGCGACATTCCCTTCCACGTGGTGGGCCAGTTGTTGCGTGCGGTTGTCGGCCTGCCGATCCTCGACGAAGGGACGGTGCGCGAGCGGCTGAAGGCTGGTTTCGACGGTGCCGACGCACAGGACGTGGTGTTGTTCGAAGATCTGCTCGGGATCCGCGACCCGGAGACCGCGCTGCCTACCATCGATCCCGATGCTGTGCGCCGACGGTTGTCGGCATTGGTCAAGGGCGCCACCATCAGTCGTGCCGAACCCGCGATGTACATCATCGAGGACGCGCATTGGATCGACGACGTGAGCGATTCGATGCTCGCCGACTTCATGACAGTGATTCCGCAAACCCACTCGATGGTGCTGGTTACGCATCGACCCGAGTTCCGTGGTGCAATCACGCGGGTTCCCGGCGCGCAATCCCTGATGCTTGCGCCGCTGAACAATTCGGAATCGACGGAACTTGCCACCGACTTGCTGGGCTCGGATCCGTCTGTCGGCGAGTTGACGACGACGATTGCGGAGCGCGCGGCCGGAAATCCGTTCTTCGCCGAGGAGATGGTGCGGGATCTTGTCGAACGTGGCGTGCTTGATGGTGAACGCGGCGCGTATACCTGCGAGGTAGACGTCGCCGAGGTCGACGTGCCGGTGACGTTGCAGGCGACGATCTCCGCTCGTATCGATCGGCTGAAGGCGACCGCGAAACGGGCACTGTGCGCGGCCGCGGTGATCGGAATGCGCTTCGACACCGGCCTTTTGGCCACGATGGGGATCGACGCCGTCCCCGAGGATCTACTGCAGGCAGAGTTGGTCGACCAGGTCAGCTTCACCGGCCATCCGGAATACGCGTTCCGGCATCCGTTAATTCGGACCGTCGCGTACGAGTCTCAACTGAGATCCGACCGCGCCAAATCGCACCGACGGCTGGCCGCTGCCATCGAGTCACAGGAAGCGTCGACCGACGAGAACGCGGCGCTGATCGCAGACCATTTGGAAGCCGCCGGTGATCTTCGTGCGGCGTATGCCTGGCGAATGCGCGCGGCCACCTGGTCGCAGAGCCGCGACATCGCTGCGGCTCACGTGAGCTGGGAGAGAGCCCGTAATATCGCCGATGCGCTGGCCGACGACGAGCCTGACCGGCTTGCGATGCGCATTGCTCCACGGACGCTGATGTGCGCCAACGGCTTCCGTATCCACGCGCCGATCACTGGCGCCCGATTCGATGAATTGCAGGTCCTGTGTACGGTTGCCGACGATAAGGCATCGGTGGCTATCGCCATGGCGGGGGTCGTAGGCGATCACATGGTATCCGGCCGTGTCCGCGAGGCGGCACAATGCTCCGCCGAGGTCACTTCGCTTCTCGAGGCGATCGGCGATCCGACTCTCACCGTCGAACTGATGATTACCCCGATGTCTATGGCGATGACGACCGGGAACTTCGCCGAGCTGCTTCGGTTGTCAGAGCTCGTCATCCGTGCGGCCCCAACCGATCACTCCAAGAGTGGCCTTCTGTTCAGCTCTCCATTGGCCTTCGCGCACGGCGCGCGATCGGTTGCACGGTGGGCGCACGGCTTGGACGGCTGGCGCCCCGATTTGCGTCGGGCCGTAGATTTAGGCCGGAGCACCGACCCGATGTCGAAGGGAGTCATGTTCGCCATCACCTACGGCATGGCGATCGGCAACGATGTCGTGGTACCGGACGAATCTGCCATGCAGGACCTCCAAGGTGGATTGGATGCGGCCGAGCGATCGGCCGACGACCTGGCGGTGGCCTTCTCGGTGTTCACCATGGGATTGGTTTTGGTAAGCAGGAAGGCGACCGAGACCGAACGCGGATTGGGGATGCTGCGGCAATCACGCGAGATGGCAGCGAGTGACCGCTTCTATCGCTCACACATTCCACTCATCGATGTGTGGATAGGGCACGCCTTGGCCGGTCAAGGCGACCACGAGGGAGCACTGCCTCTACTACGCGCCGGCGTTGCACAGCTGTTCGACGAAGGTCAATTCGGCTACTGCGATGCGGCGACCCGATTCCTGGTGTACGAGTTGCTCTTTGACGGCACCGACGTCCAGGTCCGCGAGGCGGAGGCCGCGGTCGAGCGCCTCGCAGCAGTGCACGTGCTCGAGGGGCTGGCGATCCACGAAATCGCGCTGCTCGAATTGCATGCGCACCTTGCTCGTAGGCGAGGCGACCCGCTCAGCTACCGCAAATTGAGGGACGCCTACCTCGATCGGGCTACGGCGCTCGGCTTCGAGGGTCATGT
>JBLNEK010000065.1:0-3516 GCA_050262635.1 Candidatus Sericytochromatia bacterium
AGACTTCGATTTCCTTGTTGAGGTAGTAGTCGACTACCGCGCCATTGGGGGGATTAGGCGCGACGAACCCTGCCTTCTGGAATCCGCGCTTGTTCCACAAAAGC
Source organism: Candidatus Sericytochromatia bacterium (assembly GCA_050262635.1). Lineage (GTDB taxonomy): Bacteria > Actinomycetota > Actinomycetes > Mycobacteriales > Mycobacteriaceae > Mycobacterium. Next base: position 105 of record JBLNEK010000065.1, read on the forward strand.
CAGCGATTCGCCGGCGCGGTAGAGAACAGGTGGAAGTCGCTGTTGGTGACCTGTGGCGTCATTTCGACCAGCGGCGTGATGTTGTCGAGGATGAAGATGCCGCGGCCATGAGTGGCGACGATGAGGTCGCGGTTGGCTTTGTGGAACTTTATGTCGTAGATGGGCACGGTGGGAAAGTTGCCCTTGAGGGGCGTCCAATGGTCGCCGTCGTCGCGCGACCAGTAGAGACCGGTATCGGTGCCGAGGACGAGGAACCCGCGCTGGTTGGGGTCTTCGCGGACCACGCGGGCAGGTTCGTTGGGGCGCAGGCCGTTGATGATGGGAGCCCAGGTCTTGCCGCCATCTTTGGTCTTGAAGACGTAGGGGCGGTTGTTGTCGAGTTCGTGCAAGTCGAAAGCGACGTAAGCCGTGTCTGGCGAAAATGGGGAGATTTCAATCTGCTGCACGCGTCCCCACTCGGGCACGCCTTTCGGGGTGACGTTGTTCCAGGTCTTGCCACCGTCGCGTGTCATCTGAACGATGCCGTCGTCGGTGCCGACCCAGATCACATTGGAGTCGGTGGGCGCGATGGTCATGGAGAGCAGCGTGTCGAAGGTTTCCGCGCCGCTGAGATCGAGTTCGACCGGGCCACCGCTGGCGGCCTGTTTCGACTTGTCATTGCGCGTGAGGTCGCCGCTGATGGGGTTCCAGGAACCGCCGCCGTCGGTGCTTTTGAAAACGACATTGCCGCCGAGGTAGAGCGTGTTGGGATCCTTGGGATCGACGGCGACGGGCGACGTCCAGTTGAAGCGATATTTGAGTTGCGCAGGCGGCATGGTGCCGACGTCCGGAAGGTAGGGGCGAATGAACTTGCGAAGGCCGTTGCGGCTATCGAGGCGCGTCAGGTAGCCGTTCTGAGAGGCCGCGTAAATAATGTTCGACTTGTGCCCAGCGGGCACGATGTATTCGCCATCGCCGCCGACGGCAACCCACCATTCGCTGCCATCGGAGCCGGTGCGGCTGAGTGTGTTGGAGGGGCCGCACCAGCCATTGTTGTCCTGGAGGCCGCCGCACATGAGGTATGGGTCTTCGTCGTCGGTCGCCACCATGTAGAACTGCTCGATCGGGATGTTGTTGAGGAAGCTCCAGGTCCTGCCGGCGTCGTTGGAGATGTAAACGCCGCCGTCGTTGCCGTTGATGATGCGGTTCGGGTTCTGCGGGTCGATCCACATGGCGTGGTGATCGACGTGAACGCCGTTGCTGATCTTTCGGCCGGTCTTGCCGCCGTCGTCGGACTGGATGATGTCGAACGAGAGGAAGTAGATGCGGTTCTCGTTATCGGGCGCGACGCGCAGCTGGCTGAAGTAGAACGGGCGCGCGTTCATCTGGTGGTTGTCGCTGACCTGCTTCCAGTGCTCGCCGAGGTCGGTGGTGTCCCAGAGCACGCCTTTCTTGGCGTCGAGCAGCGCATAGACGTGGTACGGATTGCTGGGCGCGATAGCGAGGCCGATGCGTCCGATGGGCGGCTTGGGAAGGCCTTCGCTGAGCTTCTTCCAGGTCGCGCCACCGTCGGTGGAGCGGTAGATACCGGAGGTCTGGCCGCCGTTGATCATCTCCCAGGGGAAGCGCTGGAGGTTCCACATGCCGGCGAACAGGACCATGGGATTGCCCGGTTGCATGACGAGGTCGGAGACGCCGGTCTTGTCGTCGACGTAGAGGACCTTCTGCCAGGTCTTGCCGCCGTCGGTGGTGCGGAAGACGCCGCGGTCGGGATTCGGTCCCCAGATATGGCCCAGCGCGCCGACGTAAACGATATCGGGGTTATTGGGACTGATAACGATCGACGAGATCTGGCCGACGTTCTCGAGGCCCATGAAACGCCAGGTGATGCCGCCATCGGGTGAGAAATAAACGCCGCGTCCGGTGACGACGTCGTTGCGCGGGTTGGATTCGCCGGTACCGACCCACACGAGGTTGGGGTTCGAGGGCGCCAGCGCGATCGCGCCGATGCTGGCGTTGGCTTCCTTCTCGAAAACCGCTTTCCAGCTTACGCCGCCGTCGATGGTCTTGAAGACGCCTCCGGCGGCCCCGCCGATGTAGTAGATATTCGGCTGACCGGGGACGCCGACCGCGGAGGTGACGCGTCCGCCGCCGACGGCCGGGCCGAGATTGCGGAATTTCCAGGTTCCGAGAATGTCTTTTGGTTTGGACTCGCCGGGTTGCTGGTCGCCGGGCTTGGTCTCGGCGGCGGTTTTGGATACTGACGGTGCGGGTGTGGGTGGCTGGGCTTTCGGAGGAGCCTGGGTGAAAGCCGCAGCGGTCAGAAACGTTACAAGCAGAGTGGCAGCGAAAACAGAGCGCAATGTATTCATAGCGGTCTCGCAGATGTCGTCAGACGACCAAAAAGCATACAGAAGGGAACGGGTGCAGGCCAACATGGGCCGGGAACTCGGGATGCGGGAACTGTCCTCAAGGCAAAGGCGGGCATGAATGGGGCAGCGGGTGGGCATGGTGCACCGGCTGAAAGGCGCGGGCGGGACGCCCCCGCGACAGCCGGCGAGACGCCGGCGCTCCAGGGTAGCAGCGCCGGCCAACTTGCATCAGCGGTGCCGTACGGAAGCGGTGATGGCTTAGCGTTCGGCAGTGGTCATGGCTTAGAAGGTGAACTTAAGCGCGAGCTGCACGATGCGGGGGTCGCGGGTGCCCGTGACCTTTCCGAACAGGCTGCTCGTGGTGCTGGTGCCGATGGTGCTGAAATTCGTGTGGTTGAAAATGTTGAACGCTTCGGCACGGAACTGGATGGCGGAGCCTTCGGTGATGCGGAAGGCCTTCATCAGTGACATGTCGTAGCGCCAGAGTCCGGGGCCGTTGACGGCACCACGGCGTTCGTTGCCACCGAACGGCTGTGCCGTCGTCGGGTTCACGAAGACCGAGGTGTCGAAGAACTGGTCCCAGGTCTTGGGCGCGTTGGCGTTGGGGTCTCCCAGTTGGTTCGGGCGCGGGCTGGCAGCGGCGCCGTTGTTGGGGGCGCCATAGATGTTCAGGCCGGAAGCGGCTGGGTCGCCAGCGGCGCGAGAGGTCAGCACGGTGAACGGCAATCCGCTATTCACGGTGAGGATGCCGGAGACTTGCCAGCCGCCCAGAAGGCTTCCGGTCAGCCCCGGCTGGTTGCGAAGCCAGGGGATATCCCACACGTAATTGGCGGTGAACACGTGCCGCCGGTCGAGCTGGCTGCGACCGTAGTCGCACGCGCGGCAGTAGGTGTTCTGCAGGCCGGTCGAGCGGTCACTTTGATTGTCGGTCAGTCCGTGCGACCAGGTGTAGGACACGTTGATGAGAGAGTTGCCACCGAAGCGCTTCTCGACCGAGGCCTGAAGCGAGTTGTAGTTGGAGTCGAAGACGGGAGCGATCTGTGCGATCTGGCCCCAGCCCG
>JBLNEK010000066.1:0-2785 GCA_050262635.1 Candidatus Sericytochromatia bacterium
TCTGACCCTGATCTTTCAGCGGTGATGTAGGAGCAGGCTGTGTCGAAACGTGGAGATGCCCTTGCTGCACAGGAGAATCGGGAGTGTCGAAGCTCGCTGATTGTCCATGCAGAAGGGCACCCGCAAGGTGAACGATACTGGGCTGTTGTTCGATGTCGAAGACGACGTGCTGACGCGTCCGCGGCGCAGTGTGCCGAGACCGGTGATCGCTGAGCCGGAGGGGGATTTGACGCCGGTGGCCGGGGTGGCGTTGTGGGGGCCGCTGCTGGACCGGTTGAACCTGATCGGTGTGGCGGATGAACGCCAGCTGCGTCCGATCGGGCGGGGTGGTTACACCGGTGGGCAGTGCTATCGGGCGCTGACGGAGATCCTGCTCGCCGGCGGCGACTTCCTGGCCGATCGGTCATTGTTGGCTGACCCGGCCACCACGGCGTTGCGGGGCGAGAACGCGTTGCCGAGCGTGCCGACGCTGTGGAGGTTCCTGGCCGGCGCTGACCTGGGCCGGGTAGCCAAGGCCGCCGCGGTCAACCGCACCATGCTGCGCCGGGCTTGGGCGGCCGGCGCGGCACCGCACGGTGACCGCCTCACCATCGATCCCGACGCCACCCGGGTCGCGGTCCACGGCTCGGGCACGGAAGGCAGCGCGTTCGCCCGGGGTGGACAGACGGTGCTGTCCCCGCTGGTCGGGGTGGTCGGGGAGACCGGTGACGTGCTGGCGCTGCGCGCCCGCGGGGCCGCGGCCAACGACGGCCGGGCGATGGGGTCGTTCATCGACGAATGCGTCCGCGCGGTCCCGCCCGGTGCTCGGGACCGGTATCGACTGTGGATCCGCGTGGACTCCGCCGGCTACCAAGACCAGGTTGTTGCAGCAGCCGAACGCCACGGCGCGGACTTCACCGTGACCGCCAAGCAGTACCGGCCGGTGGCCGACAAGATCCATGCCCTGGCCACCGACCCGGACACCGTGTGGGACCCCGCGCTGGGCCGGCAGCCAGATCGCGGAGACCACCACCGTCCTGCTGGGCCGACAGCTGCGGCTGATTGTGCGCCGTCAACCCCGCGCGGCCGGGGAACAGTTGGCCATCGACGACCTGGACGGCTGGCGGTGGCACGCCATCATCACCAACATCGACGCCGACCGCATGACCGCAGCCGAGGCCGAGGCCGACCACCGGCTCCGCGGCGGGATCCCCGAGGACACCATCCGGGCGCTGAAGAACGACTACGGCATGCTGCACGCCCCGGTGCAGCCGTTCTACGGCAACTGGCTGTACTGGCAGGCCACCGCGCTGGCCCACAACATCGCGCTGTGGCTACGCACCCTGGCCCTGCCCGAGCACTACCGCCGGGTACGCGGCAAGCGGCTCCGGCTGGGGTTCCTCAACGTCGCCGCTCGGCTGATCCGCCACGGCAGACGACTGCATCTGCGGTTCAGTGCCGCCTACCCCCGCCGCCAGGCCTTCATCAACGCCCTGGACCGAATAGCCGCCCTTCCCGCCTACGCCTGAACCCCCGACACCGCACCGGCCCAGCGCTGATGGATCCGGCGTGCCCCGACATCGCCGTCGAACCGTCAAACACGCGTTTCGACACCCGCAACCCGCGCTGAACGCAGCGAACCGACCGATCATGACCGGCCCTCGGCCACACACGGCAGCCGTCCATGGCCGTCCCGAACTCCAAGAGACCCCCGCGTCGTCCCTCGAGGGCGTCTCCGAGCACTCCTCTCACCCGGCTGAAAGATCAGGGTCTGATGGTAGGGGTATGCCGATCCCGCCTGATGCCGCAATGTGCGACACTGCGCGACGACCGACGCATCCGAACGGGCCTTCGTGACCAGTCGACGGCGACCTCACCTCTGCAGAGAGGGCGGCGGCACGCACCCGGCGGCTGGCGTGCCCCGCTCCGACCAGTGCGGGGTCCGTGCGTGTCAATCCCCGGTCCCGGGCGTGGCCGCCGAGGCGATGGAGGCGATGCTCAAGCAAGATCGAGGTTGGTGAGTTGGAGTACGCCGCCGACGCGGCCTGACGGCGGCATGGCCATCTACGTGCTGACTCACGGAGCCGGCGACGTGGGCTGGTACTGGCATCTGGTCGAGCGCGCGCTTGGAACGCGTGGCCACGGCGTGGTGGTGATGGAACCTGCCGGCCCCCGATCCACGTCGTGGCTGACCCCGAGGCGCCCGAGCCGAGACATCGTGAAGTCAAAAGAAGCTAACGGATCGCGGCTTAGGCTGCGCGACTGTCATGGCGAACCGCTGGCCGTGTCTGGCAGGCAGAGGACGCTCAGCCGTGCCCAGGCTTGTTCCGGGTCGACGGCACCCGAGTTGGCGCTGCGGAAGGCCGGCCCTTCTTCAGGGGATGCCGTCTTCCCGTCGCGACCGCGGCTTCGCACCTGAGTCTTGCGATCAATCCAATGATCCATAGAATGAATGAGTGATCGTTTCTCGGCGAGGAGCGTCTGATGAGCGGTCTCGATGTGCTGCCGTTAGTGGACGAGGGGCTGGAGAACTCGGCATATCTGGTTGATCTCGGAGATGGTCGGGCACTGGCCGTGGATGCCAGCCGGGACCTGCGGGCGCTTCGTGCCGCGGCCGCCCGCCGTGGGTTGAAGGTGACCTGCGCGGCAGACACCCATCTGCACGCGGATTTCCTCACCGGCGCACTCCAGTTGGCCGCGAGCGATGGGGCGACGGTGCTCGCCTCCGCAGCCGGGCGCCGAGAGTATCCGCACACCGGAATGGACGACGGCGACGAGGTGGACCTGGGGAAGTCCCTAGGAAAGT
>JBLNEK010000067.1:0-22388 GCA_050262635.1 Candidatus Sericytochromatia bacterium
CGACTAAACGGGAAGCGTTGTACCGGTTTCTCTTTCGGCGAACTCCCACAACCGCGCCGCATCGTGGTAGTCGCACGCGTGGGCAGCACGGCCGCTCAGCGTCGGGCTGCCCTTTAAGCCCAACCGGCTGTCGATGCCCACGTAGCTGCCCGGCGGGATCGGCTCGGTGATGCAGTACAGCGTGGGCGCGGCGCCGGCATCGATGTCGTTGCCGATCACGCTCGCCACCGTCTTTACCGCTGCGTGAAACGCGGCCATCACACGCTTCTCGGAGACATTCGACAGGTTCGACGCGACGAAGCCCGGATGCGTCAGATAGCTGGTCACCGGTGTACCGGCTGCACGCAGCCGGCGGTCCAGTTCGAGCCCCCACAACATCACCGCTAGCTTCGAGCGAGCGTAGGCCGGAAAGGCCGACCATTTTTGCGAGCGCAGATGCGGGTCGTCGAACGCGATTGTCGCCGACTTGTGCGCGTCCGAGCCGACATTGATGATTTTCGACCGCACTCTTGCGAACAGCAGGTTGGTCAGCGCGAACGGACCGAGGAAGTTCGTCGCCATCGTCACTTCGAACCCGTCCACCGTGTCGCGTCGACTCTGGGCGACGACACCGGCATTATTGATCAAGATGTCGAAGTCACCGTCGAACAGGCTCGGAAACGCCCGCACAGACGACTGATCGGCGAGGTCGAGTTTGACGACCGACGTCTCCCCGCCCATCTCGGACGCGCGCTGCGCGCCCAACTCGAGGTTGCGGACCGCCAGAATCACCTGCGCGCCCGCGCCAGCGAGGGCGCGTGCCGTCGCCAAACCCACACCGCTGGTCGCGCCCGTCACGACGATACGTTTGCCGCCGAGATTGCCGAGCCGGTCCGGCGACCAATGTGAAGCCACGGCTTCGCAGAGTAGCGACGCCCCCGGTGCGCCGAATCGTTGACATCGCTGAACCCCGCTGGTTGTCTACGCGAAATGAGCGACGCCGCCCGCGAGATCGAGAACCTGGTGTACACCTACGCCGAACGTCTCGACGCCGGCGACCTCGACGGCGTCGCCGAACTGTTCGAACACGGCAGGATATGCGGCATCGAAGACGGCCCCCCGGAAACCGTTTTCACCGGGACCATCGGCGTTCGCCACATGTACGAGCTCGCGACGCGCCTCTACGACGACGGGACGCCCAAGACCAAGCACTTGACCACCAACCTGCGGCTTGACATCGACGAAGCCGCCGGAACCGCTTCGGGGAGCGCCTACTACTGCGTCACGCAGTCGACACCCGATCTGCCGCTGCAGGCGATTGTGACCGGCCGCTACAAAGACACCTTCCACCGTCTCGATGGCCGGTGGTGGTTCGATACCCGCATCATGTTCGTCGACCAGGTCGGCGACACCAGCCACCACCTGAAGTTCTGAGGATCGTGACGCACCCCTCGACGCCGCGGCGCTCATGACATTGATCAAGGGATTCGTTAACCATCTTCCCGGCGACCCCTGCAAAGTGGCCGAGGGGGTGCTGATGGTCACCACGCCCGAAGAGCTGCCCCTGTTGAAGGCGGTGCGCGACAGGCTCGCTGCGTTCTCCACCTCGATCGACGGGCGGGAATCCGTCACCAGGAACGTCAACTTCGCCGAGGAGTGATTCGTGGGGAACCTCGACGGCCATGTCGCCTTCGTCACCGGCGCCGCACGCGGGATGGGGCGCGCGCATGCAGTGAAGCTCGCCAGCGAGGGCGCCGACATCCTCGCCTTGGACATCTGTGCGGAATTCGAGTCGACTGACTACCCGGGCGCTACTGCCGACGATCTCGCTGCCACGGTGAAACTCGTTGTAGCTCAAGGCCGGCGGATCCGCGCGCGAACCGCCGACGTCCGTGACGCCGAAGCCGTCGACGCGGTCGTCGCCGAAGGGCTGCAGCAGTTCGGACGCCTCGACATCGTCATCGCCAACGCCGGCATCATCCGCATGACCGGCACCGATCACCGTCGCCGTGCCTTCCGGGAAATCGTGGACGTGAACCTGATCGGCGCCTGGAACACCGTCGATGCCGCCATCCCGGCACTGATCGCCGGGGGTCGCGGCGGCTCGATCGTGCTGACCAGCTCCACGCAAGGGATCAAGGCATCGGGTACCGATCGGCCGGGGCTGCAGGCCTACGCCGCATCCAAACGCGGCTTGGTAGCCCTGATGCAGGGCTGGGCGATGCAGCTTGCGCCACATTCGATTCGGGTCAACACCATCCATCCGAGCGGTGTCGCCACCCCCATGATTCTCAACGAGACCACCATGGCCCTGGCGGCCGACAACGACCCGTGGCTGACCGAGCAACGAAACGCGCTGCCCATATCCTTGCTTCAGCCGGAGGAGATCGCGAACGCGGTGGCGTGGCTGGTCTCTGACGCAGGCAAGTTCATCACGGGAACCATGTGGCCGCTCGACGCAGGCTTCACGCTGCGCAGCTGAGGCGCCAACGGTCATCCACACGTCGCTTGCTAGCCTGTCGCGATGTTCCGCCATGTGGTCGCAGTCGCCGCCGTCCTCGCAAGCATCTGCGCGCTGGCGTCGGCGACCACTCCGACCCAAGCCTCGGCGGTGGCCGACACCGCGGGCATGGCGGTCTTCCTCGACCCCGGCCACAGCGGCGCCAGCGATTCCTCACTCACCCGGCAGGTCCCGAATGGCCGCGGAGGCACGAAAGACTGCCAGACGACGGGAACAGCGACCAGTGACGGCTTCCCGGAGCACACCTTCACCTGGGACGTCGTGCTGCTCGTCCGAGGACTGCTCAATCAGCGCGGCGTGCGCACCGAGATCTCTCGGCCGGACGACGGTTCCATCGGCCCGTGCATCGATCAGCGTGCGGCGGCGGCCAATGCTATGCGCCCCGACGCGATCGTCAGCATTCACGCCGACGGCGGACCGTCGTCGGGCCGCGGCTTCCACGTCAACTACTCCAGCCCGCCCCTGAACGACGCGCAGTCCGGGCCCGCGGTGCAGATGGCGACCGTCATGCGGGACTCGTTAGCCGCCTCGGGCCTGGTGGAGTCGACCTACATCGGCTCGAACGGTCTCTACGGCAGGGCCGACCTCGCCGGCCTGAATCTGGCCCAGTATCCGGCGGTCTTGGTCGAACTCGGCAACATGAAGAATCCCGACGACGCGGCCGCCATGGAGAGCACGGCCGGCCGAGCCAACTATGCTGCCGCGGTCGCCCAGGGGATCATCGCCTACCTCAGCGCGAAGGCCCCGGCGTAGGCCACGGCCGGATGCGAAGTGGCTAGACCCGCCTCTCGCCGAGCCCGCATCGCGCTGGCGCTCGCAGGGGTGCTGATTCTGACGTTCGTCCTCGGAGTTGGCGTCTTCATCGGATCGCACTTGAAATCCGGCTCACCCTCGTCCAACCCTTCCCAGCCCACGGTTGCGCAGGCTGCTTCGGCACCGACGACCTCGAACTCGCCAGCTCCGCCTACCCGGTCCGCGCTCGCTGACGACTTCGCGAAGTTGCAGGCGACGCTGCGGGGGCGGGTCGGCTTAGCAGTGGCGCCGGCAGGAAACGGCGACTCCCCGTTGTCCTTTGGCGCCTGGGAGACCGGACCGGCCTGGTCGACGATCAAGGTGCCGTTGGCTATCGCTGCCTACCGCGAAGACGGTGAGGTGACCAACGACATGAGGGCGGCGATCACCGAATCCGACAATGCCGCAGCGGAATCCGTCTGGGCGGGCCTCGGTGCGCCGGTGGTCGCCGCGCACAAGGTCGACGAGGTACTGCGGGAAACCGGCGACAAAGACACGGTGGTGCAGTCGGAGAAGGTGCGGCCCGAGTACACCGCTTTCGGTCAGACAGACTGGCCCCTCACCGAGCAGGCGCGGTTCCTCGCGGTGGCCGCGTGTGACAACCGGAATGTGCCCATCCTCGACCTCATGGGTGAGGTCGAACCCAGCCAGTCCTGGGGCATCGGTACCATCTCCGGCACACGATTCAAGGGCGGCTGGGGTCCGTCGACGTCCGGCAGCTACCTGGTGCGGCAAATCGGCATCTTGACGACCGAGCCGGGGGTGGTCGCAGTTGCCATTGCGGCCCAACCGGATTCGGGATCCTTCGATGAAGGCGTCGCAGAGATCAACGCCGTGGCCAACTGGCTCAGCGAGCACTCGGCGGAGTTGCCAGCCGGTCGGTGCAGCGGCTAATACAGGTAGACGACGGCGTTTTTTCCGCCTTCGCAGGTAATCCAGGAATCAGAACCCTTGGCCGAGCACTCCATGAGGAAGTTAGCTCGGTTCGCCGGATCGCATCGAGCCCCCGCGACGGTGTAGCAGTCGACGGCACCACGTGCAGAAACGGTGCGAAGTTGCCGGCTGGCGCTAGGGTACTGTTCCCAGTAAGCGATCAGGACATTGTTGGCGAATACACAAGAGGTGTCCGCGGTACCTCTGCCCGAATGCGTCCCCCAGCCCGTGTGTGCGGTAAGGCTGAATCCATCGTCACAGGTTTGAGGAGGGTCGGTCTGATCCGGGCCTTTCACGAGCGGTGGCGGCGCGGCGGGTGTGGACACGCTCGTCGTCCTGTCGCGACTCGGCACTTCATAATCCGTCGAGGCAGGAACGCGTGACGTCGGAGTCGCTGCGCTGTCGGAGTTCGACGAATTCTGGTTAGCGAGAAGGCCGATGACGATCCCGATGGCGCCGAGCAGCAGCGCTGCGACCACAGCGATCATCGTCGGCAGCACCCACTGTCCGGAGCGGGGCGATTCCGGTTGCGGCGCAACGATTACCGGATAGGGCGGCGGCGTCGGCGGAACATACGGCCGCGGCGGAGCCGACTGGGGGTAAGACGGTTGCGGGCCGAGCATGGTCTCCGCCTGCGGCGAGACCCGCCAGTCCGCTCGCAGCGCCCGCTGGGCCGCCCGCCCCAACGCGCCGGCAGACCCGTAGCGGTCATCGGGCTCCTTCGCCATCCCGCGCGCGATCACCTCGTCGAATGACGGAGGCACGCTGGGGCTCACGACGCTGGGTCGGGGCGGCGGAGTCGACAGATGAGCCAAGATCAGCTGCTCTTGGCTGTCGGCGGGGAACGGGATCTGTCCCGTCAGCGCCTCGTACAGGACGCACGCCAGCGCGTACACATCGACGCTCGGAGTGACGCCTGAGTCGGTGAACCGTTCGGGAGCCATGTACGCGAACGAGCCGATGTGACTACCCGCCATTGTCAGGCGCGTCTCGCCTTTCGTCTCGGCGATGCCGAAATCCACCAGGTAGGCGAAATCCGCCGGTGTCACAATGATGTTCTGCGGCTTGACATCTCGATGGATCAATCCCTCCGCATGCGCCGCGTCCAGCGCAGCGGCGATCTGATTGACGATCGACACCGCTCGGGCGGGCTCGAGCGGACCTTTATTGACCAGCTCGTACAACGTCTGACCACGCACCAGTCGCATGTCGATGTACAAGCTGCCGTCGATCTCTCCCCAGTCGTGGATCGGGATGACGTGCGGTTCCTGAAGTATGGCCGCGGCGTGGGACTCTCGGCGGAATCGCGTCCGGAATCGTTCGTCGCTAGTGAACTGATCAGCCAGGATCTTCAGGGCGACGGTTCTGCCGCGGTCCGTGTCGTAGGCCTCATAGACCTGGCCCATGCCGCCCTTGCCAAGCAGGCCGGTGATCCGGTACCTGCCGAACATCGTTCCGACGCGCGCGTCCACCCTGGTCAGTATCCTTGCGGCGGACTGGTAATAGGGCGGAAGCGATGAAGACCTCATACTCGTGTGTTGCTCTAGCGTGACCGCGCCGACCGACCGAGAGGGTTGGGCCATGCACGACCGGACGAACCGATATCGCGCGAGAAGTCGCCGCACGCGGCTCTGGGTCACAGCAGCGGCCGGCGCGGCATGCTCGATGGTTCTGGTCACGGGCTGCGGCTCTCCCACTGTCGTCGACGGCAAGCCGTTGTCCATGCTGTGGGACCCCAACCGCGTCGGTGGACTGCCGGCGACCGACGGTTTAAGCGGAATCCGCCCCAACGCGCCGCAGCCCAACGGCACGGTGAAGAACAGCGACAACGGCGAGATGGACAAACTGGCGCTGTCGGCGATCAACGACATCGAAGACTTCTGGAAGCAGAACTATTCGCAATATCTGCAGGGCACCTTCGAACCCGTGTCGACGCTGATGTCCTACGACTCCGACAGCCCGAACAGTCCGTCGGCCTGCGGTGAAGAGACCTACCAGATGGTCAACGCCTTCTACTGCCCGCCGCAAGACCTGATGGCGTGGGATCGCGGCACGCTGCTGCCGGGCGCGTCGCGGTACTTCGGCCCAATGTCCGTGAACGCCGTGATGGCACACGAGTACGGGCACGCGGTGCAGCAGATGGCCGACCTCGTCGGACCCACCACCTCGGGCCTGGTAGCCGAGCAGCAGGCCGACTGCTTCGCCGGCGCTTACGTGCGCTGGCTGGCCGAGGGCAAGTCGCCGCGCTTCACGCTGAACACCACCGACGGACTGGACCATGTGCTCGCCGGAGCGATCGACCTCCGCGACCCCATCATGACGGTCGAAGACCAAAGCGGAGACCCGCACGGCACGGCACTGGATCGGGTAAGCGCCTTCCAAATGGGTTTCGATGTCGGCCCTTCGGCGTGCGCGAAGATCGACGAGACCGAGATCGAAGAGCGCCGCGGCGACATACCGACGGTGCTTGACGTCGACCCGCAGGGCAATGTCGAAACGGGACAGGTCCAGATCGACGACGGCACCATGTCCACTCTGATGGAGTTCCTGGACACCACGTTCAAGCCTGCCGATCCGCCCAAGCTCAGCACATCGCCCGAGAATTGCTCGGACGCCAAGGCCACGGAGCCGGCGTCGTACTGTCCGGACAGCAACACGATCAGTGTCGACATGCCGGCTCTCCAGGAGATGGGCGCGGCTGCCGATGAGTCACAGATGGTCTTGCTGCAGGGCGACAACACCGCAATGTCTGTCGTCACGTCTCGCTACATGCTCGCGCTGCAGCACGAGAAAGGACTGGCCCTCGACACCCCGACCGCGGCGCTGCGCACCGCCTGCCTGACCGGAGTGGCGCAGGCCAAGATGGCCGAACCGGCCGACCTGCCATCCGGCAAGAGTCTCGTGCTGACGGCCGGTGACGTCGACGAAGCGATTTCGGGCCTGCTGACCAACGGCCTCGTCGCCAGCGACACGAACGGCGACACCGTGCCTGCGGGATTCACCCGAATCCTGGCCTACCGCACGGGGCTGACCGGAGATGCCGAGCAGTGCTATCAGCGGTTCTCGTGAGAAGAAGGGTGGCATGAGCGGTCCTCTGGGTTCTGAACCGACGCGGCCGTGGTCTCCCGAACCGACGGGTGGGCCGGGTGACGAAGCGCAGACACGCCCCGCAGAGACGCCGTGGTGGCAGAAGGTCAGAAGGCACCAGCCCCCGGCGCCTGACTATCCGGCTCAGCCCTATCAGGCACCGCCTGCGCCCCAGCCTTATCCGCAGTACGTGCAGCGGCCTCCGATGCCGCCCCCCAGCGCCGCCCAACCGCGAAAGCCACCGAATGGCTGGCCGTTGATCATCGCCCTGCTTGTCGGTGTTCTTCTCGCATTGGTGGTGGTCGTGGTCGCGGTGCTGGTTCTCGCTGGCACCGCCAACCGCAAGGAACTCAATGTCGCGAAGGCGGAAGCTGGTGTGCGACAGATACTTTTCGATTCCACGCTCGGTTACGGCGTCGGCGGCGTCACTGAGGTCAAATGCAACGGCGGCGACAATCCCGTAGTGAAGAAGGGCGAGACGTTCAGCTGCGATGTGACCGTCGACGGCGCCAAACGCCGTGTGGCCGTGCTGTTTATCGACGACAACGGAACGTACGAAGTCGACCGGCCCAGGTAGCAGCAGAATTTCAGATCACTTCGGCGAATTGCCGCCAGCGGTCTGATGTTTCGAAATTGACGCATTGAATATATAGCGGCGTGATTTCCGGAAGGCGTTGTACTGCCAAGCACCACAAGCGACTTCGCAACTCATCGAACGGCCTGACCTGCGAAAATAGCCGAATTCCCTATTGCCACAATAGTGTTCGCACACCACTCTTCGTGAAGCACACGATACAAATCGCCGAATGTGAAGGGCACCACATATTTTGGAAGCCGGTAATTGGCTCTGTTAACGTCCGGCCGCATGATTGCTTTAGCAACGCTAATCGGTCTGATTACTCAGGTATCGGGCACGCCGTACATTTCCGGCGGCGATTCGCCGGCCGGCACGGACTGCTCCGGTCTTGCATCGTGGGTGAGCAATGTCGCGACCGGTAGGCCGGCATTCGGTAACCGCTTCACGACGGCAAGTGAGGAAGCAGCCCTGCTCGCACGGGGCTTCCAGCATGGGACGCAGCCGGGCGCGCTGGTGATCGGCTGGAACGGTTCCCACACCGCGGTGACACTGCCCGACGGCACGTCGGTGTCGTCCGGCGAGGGCGGTGGTGTCAAGATCGGCGGCCCCGGAGCTTACCAATCTCAATTCACCCATCACATGTACCTGCCGGTGCCCGAAGACGCAGTGGTGCCGCCTGGTGACCTTCCGCCGGAGCCCGGGACGCCGCCGCAGCTGGTGGAGATCGCCGCTGAGGTCGTGAGTCCTCCGGATGAGGTACCGCCGGCCGATGGCCCGCTTCCGCCCGACGCCCCGGCGCCCGTCGAGCCGGCGCCGACAGAGGTCGTTCCTGTCGACGTCGCGCCGCCCGCACCCGCCGGCGCCGAGGTCTGACCTCGCTGGGCTCTGGGCCCCGGCGACTACTGGCTTTGCTGGACCCTGGTGTTCGGGACGGGGACCAGGACGTTGCCGGGGCCGTAGAGCGCATTCGACAGGCAACCGGGGATGCCGCTGCAGGCGCTCAGTAGCTCCTGACTGGGCGCGCCTCCGCTGAGACCCGGCGGCGCCACCGGCGCGGGACAGGTGTCCACTGTGATCCCCTGCGCGACGATCGGCATGTTGATGCCGGCGCAGTCGGCGACCGTGTGCACCGACGGCCCATCCGTCGAGGTGCCGATCGGGACGGCGATGGCGGCCGCAGCGGCGGCGCCGTATGCCACCGCACGAATCGAAACCCGGATCGTCACGACTGCCCCCTCGGTTCGGATACTCGACACATTCTGCACGCCATCGCCCGGGAAGGCGACCCCTGGAGGAGATACCTAGTCGAGGCTCGCCACGACGTCCGCGGCCGCACGCAGCTGGGCGATGTCGCTGCTGGTGGGAATCAGATGGACCTCGTCGGTGCCGATGTCGGCGAAATTCTGCAGTATGTTGCCCAACTCGTCCTGACCGCCTGCGAATCCCGTCGACGGGGCCATGGCGTCGACATAGGAGGCCGGGATCCAGTTCATGTAGTGACGAAGATGCGAGTGCATCTGGTCGCGCGCGTGCGGTCCGAGGGCGAACCAGAACGACGTCGTCAACCGCGGTGGCGGCTTGCCCGCGTCTGCCCAGGCGCCCCTGGCGACGTCGAACAGCGCACCGACCGCGCCGACGTCGAGGTCGAGCGTCGTACCGGCCAGTCCGTCGGCCCAAAACGCCGCACTGCGAACGGTTTTCGGACCCATGGTGCCCACCAGCAGCTCTGGGCCACCGCGCTGCACCGGCGGCGGCCCTACCGGGCACACCGAGTCCGTCAGCTTCTCCCCCGCCCACACCTGCCGCATCACCACCGCTCGGTGAGCCATGTCGTGCATCGTCTGCGTCGAGAGGTCTGCGCCGACGGCGCGGTAGTCCTCCTGCCGGCCTCCGACGCCGAGCCCGACGGTCAGCCGGCCGCCGCAGAGCATGTCGCCCGTCGCAAGGGCTTTGGCGAGCATGACCGGGTCATGCAGCGCCGGAACGATCACGGTGGTCACCAACCGCACCCGCTCCGTCCACGCGGCCAATGCCCCGAGCAGCGTGAGCGTCTCGGGATTGCCGAAAGCGATGCGCTCGCCGAAACAGGCTGAGGCGAAGGGACCTTCGTCGATGGCGCACGCCCACGCCTCGAGCGTCGCGGCGTCCAGGTCCGGCTCCATCACCGGCATCGTCATGCCTACCTGCACGAGAGCTCCTCCATGATCGTGGCAACAGAGCCGGCCTTGGCCTTCTTGAAGCCTGTTCCAGCCCAGACGTTTGTGCCGTGCGGGTCACCGGCTCGTACCGCCGCCGCGCGCAGCGGGCTGGTGAGGTAGTGGACCTGCGGATAGGCGAGGGGCGCCTGCGCCTCGTGCTCGTCGATGAACCGGTTGCGCAAGCCGCGCGCGTAACGGCCTGAAAAGGCGCGTGTCACAACGGTTTCGGTGAACTGAGGATCCTGCAGTGCCTCTCGGTGTAGCGGGCTGCTGCCTGCCTCGTCCGACAGCAGGAACGCCGTGCCGAGTTGCGCGGCGACCGCGCCCGCACGCAGCACGGCGTCGACGTCGGCGGCGGTCATCAACCCCCCCGCCGCGACCACCGGCACCGTGAGCCGAGCGAGTACGTCCGCCAAGAGTTCCGAGAGCGGCTGGTTGGCCGGTTGTGCCGCCGGGTCGAACGTGCCCCGGTGCCCGCCCGCCGATGGCCCCTGCACCGCCAGTGCGGCGGCACCGCGGGAAACCGCAACTTCGGCTTCGGCCGCGGTGGTCACCGTGACGACGGTCATCATGCCCGCATCGTTGAGCCGTCGGATGTCTTCGGCGGGCGGTGCATCGAATGTGAACGACGCGACCTGCGGGCGCACATCGAGCAAGACGTCCAGCTTGGCCGACCACTCGTCGTCGTTGTAGCGGGGCTCGCCGAGTTCGGCACCGTAGCGCTCCGCTTCGCCGGCCAATGCGTCAGAGTACCGGTCGAGGTCCGTGCAATCGGCATTGTCGGGTTGCGGCACAAAGAGATTCGCCCCCAGCGGACCTGAGGTCATTGCCCGGGCGGCGGCGAGGCGGTCGGCGAAGACCCCGGCCGACAAGTATCCGGCCGGGACGAATCCGAGCCCGCCCGCATTGGTCGCGGCCGCGGCCAGCTCCGGCGTGGAGGGCCCGCCGGCCATCGGTGCGGCAATGACGGGCACCGCGAGGTCGTCGAATGAGAATCGGCTGGCCACAGGGGTCCTCCTAGGTCAGGAATGTGCACGTCACCGGCGGGCATTTGGCTTGATCCTGCCTTGTCGGCCGTGCGCCGAAACTGGTTGACTGGTGTCCTGATGTCCATCGCGTTCAACCACACCATCGTGGCAGCCAAGGACAAGTCGGAGTCGGCCGCCTTCTTCACCGGGCTGTTCGGGCTGCCGCCCGCAAAGCCGTTCGGCCCGTTCCTAGCGGTCGGGCTCGACCACGGCGTCAGTCTCGATTTCATCGACAGCGGCGACGTCCGGCCACAGCACTATGCTTTCCTGGTGTCGGAGGCGGACTTCGACGCGATCTACGGGCGAATCCGCGAGCGCGGAGTGCAGCACTGGGCCGATCCGCACGGCCACCGCCCCGGTGAGATCAACCACAACGACGGCGGCCGCGGCGTGTACTTCTGCGATCCGTCCGGCCACTACCTCGAGATCATCACGCGGCCCTACGGTTCCGGCGGCTGAAGCGGTTCAACCGGGAAGCGTCACCTCGTTGAGCTTGCCGGTCGCGACGTCGAAGACGAACCCGCGCAATGACTCGTGCTTGGTGACGAACGGGCTCGCCTCGATGCGGCGAAGGGATTGCCGCACATCCTCCTCGAGGTCGGAGAACGATTCGGCGGCCCACTCCGGCTTGATGCCGGTCTCGTTTTGAATCGACCGCTTGAAGTCGTCGTCGGTGAATGTCAGCATGCCGCAGTCGGTGTGGTGGATGAGGATGATCTCTTTGGTGCCGAGCAGCCGCTGGCTGATGGCCAGTGAGCGGATCTCGTCGTCGGTGACCACCCCGCCGGCATTCCGAATCACATGTGCCTCGCCGTCTTTGAGGCCGAGGATGCGGTACACGTCGAGGCGGGCGTCCATACAGGCCACGACGGCGACGTGCTTGCTGGGCGGCAGCGGCAGCGGCCCCTCGAAGGTCTTGGCGTATTCGGCGTTGTTGGCCAGGTATTCGTCGGTCACGCTCATGGGGGCCGATGCTACCAACGGCCGCGCCGGCGCCCTGCGTTCACAATCACGCAGATTCTGGGGGCCTACGACGGCGCTTTGACAGTCGACGTCTCGGGCCACGACCCCTCCGAAGTGCTCGCCGTGACCGACGGGCTCGCCTTGGTGGTCTCCGGGGTCGACGGCGGGGTAGTCGATGTGCTGCTGCTTGCGCTGTCGGTGGGGCCCGTGGGCGGTTCGGAGGTGGTGACTGCATCGCCGCTCGTGGCGGCGGTGATAGCACCCATCGCGATCAGGACGCCGGCGCCGAAGGCCGGAGCGCCGACCTTGAGCGTTCGCTGTTGCCGTTTCACGTTTCAAACTCCGCTCCGTTCGAGTGCATCGTGCGGAGTGGATTGCCGGGCTCCGGTCCGGTGAAACGCGAACTATGCGCTTGGGCGCGGCGCTTTGACCACCGGTGACGCCGAGGCAACTGCGGGAGCGCTCGGCGGCGTGGTCTGTGTCACAGTCTCACCGGAGCCGCCGACCACTTTCGCGTGCGCCTCGGTACCGCTCACGGCGACGGTCAGGACGCCCATGGCGACAACGACGAACCCTCCGACAATCGCAACTACCGTCTTGACCCGCAGTTTCATTGCTTGCTACTCCGATCCGGTGCCTGGTCGCTCGCCCCACGCTGCGCGGCCGACCCAGATAACTGCTATGAGGCAAGCGAACACCGCTCAGCTGTGAGAATCCTGGACGCAGCAGGCGGCCTTGCTGTGGAAATCGGCGTGCCGGCGTGGCGCCGAATGGGTATTACGCGTCGCCGCGGCCGCGGAATCTCCTACATTGTCCGCATGCGGCAGGAGGTCGGCGAATGACGGGTTTCCTGCTCCGTCGGCTGGTCAAGTACATCGTGCTGTTGTTATTCGCGTCGTTTCTGGCGTTCACCCTCGCCTCGGCCTCGTTTGATCCGCTAGAGAAGTACTACCAGCGTCCGCAGCGGCCCCCGCAGTACGTCATCGACGAGAATGTGGCCGAACTGAGCCTCGACCGTCCGATTCCGGTTCGCTACGCCAGGTGGATCTCCCACGCGGTGCGCGGCGACTTCGGCAAGACCGACGACGGGCAGCCGGTGTCGAAGCAACTGTGGCAGCGCATCGGCGTCAGCCTGCGACTGGTGGTGCTGGGCTCGGTGATCGGAACCGTCGTCGGCGTGGTGCTGGGCGCATGGGGGGCGATTCGCCAATACCGATTGAGCGACCGGGTGGTCACCGCGATTTCGCTGCTCGTGCTGAGCATTCCGACGTTCGTGATGGCGAATCTGCTGATCCTGGCGGCGCTACGGGTGAACTCCGTCCTGGGAATACAACTGTTCGAGTACATCGGGGAGTCTTCCGCGGACGTGCGCGGCGGGTGGTGGGCGGGGTTCGCCGATCGAGTGCAGCATCTCGTGTTGCCGACGTTAACGTTGGCGCTGTTTGCGATGGCCGGCTACAGCAGATACCAGCGCAACGCGATGCTCGACGTGCTGGGACAGGACTTCATCCGCACCGCCCGCGCCAAGGGGCTGACCCGTCGGCGCGCGTTGTTCAAACACGGTCTGCGAACCGCGTTGATACCGATGGCGACGCTGTTCGCATACAGCATCGCCGGTCTGGTCACCGGCGCCGTCTTCGTCGAGAAGATCTTCGGCTGGCACGGGATCGGCGAGTGGTTCGTACAGGCCATCAACACACAAGACATCAACATCGTCGTCGCGGTCACTCTGTTCGCGGGCGTGATGGTGCTCGTCGGCGGGCTGCTTTCCGACGTCATCTACGCGCTGCTGGACCCACGGGTGCGGGCGGCATGACTGTCACCACCGGAAAGGGTGTTCCCACAACGCAGTTCGTCTCTCGGCGCACGCTGCTGCTGCGCCGGTTCCTTCGCAACGAACCGGCGGTGGTGGCACTGATCCTCCTGGTGGTGCTTTTCGTCGGGTGCTATGCGCTGCCGCAGATCCTTCCCTACAGCTACACCGACCTGGATTACTCGGCGCTTCAGAACCCGCCGTCGCCGGATCACCTGTTCGGCACGAACTCGCTCGGCCAGGATCTTCTGGCGCTGACGCTGCGAGGCATGCAGAAGTCGATGCTGATCGGCGTCTGCGTGGCATTCATCTCGGCTACCATCGCCGCCACCGTCGGTGCCGTGGCGGGATATTTCGGCCGCTGGCGCGACGCCGTCCTGATGTTCGTCGTCGACCTGCTGCTGGTGGTGCCGGCCTTTCTGATGATCGCGATCGTCACGACCCGGACGAAGCAGGCTGGCATGATCTTCTGGCTGATCGTGCTGCTCGCGGTATTCAGCTGGATGATCAGCTCGCGGATGGTGCGGGGGCTGACCATGAGCCTGCGGCAGCGCGAATTCGTCGAGGCGGCGCGGTATATGGGTGTGCCGAGCCGACGGATCATCGTTCGTCACATCCTGCCGAACGTGGCCTCGATTTTGATCATCGACACCGCACTGAACGTCGGCCTGATGATCCTTGCCGAAACCGGCTTGAGCTTCCTGGGATTCGGCGTTCAGCCACCGGACGTGTCACTGGGAACCCTGATCGCCGACGGCACGAGCTCCGCGACGACCTTCCCGTGGGTGTTCCTGTTTCCGGCGGGCGTGCTGATCGTGATTCTGGTGTGCGCCAACCTGGTTGGGGACGGACTGCGGGACGCTTTCGACCCGGGCAGCGGAAGTCTACGGAGACGCAAGCGGTGAGTGCACTTCTGGAGGTGACCGACCTCACCGTTACCTTTCCCACCGACGCCGCCGATGTCGCCGCAGTGCGGGGCCTGAGCTACCAGGTCAACGCCGGCGAGGTCGTCGCAATCGTGGGCGAGTCCGGCTCCGGCAAGTCCGCGTCCGCGATGGCCGTGGTCGGCCTGCTGCCCGAATACGCACAGGTTCGCGGCTCGGTGAGGCTGCGCGGTGCGGAACTCTTGAGCCTGTCCGACAACGAGATGTCGCAGATCCGCGGTAAGGCGATCGGCACGGTGTTCCAAGACCCCATGTCGGCGCTCACCCCGGTCTACACGGTCGGGGACCAGATCGCCGAAGCGATTCGCATCCACCAGCCCGGCATCACCCGCCGCGCCGCACGTACACGCGCGATCGAGTTGTTCGACCTGGTCGGCGTCTCCCAGCCGGACCGACGGGTCAGGGCATTTCCGCATGAGCTCTCCGGCGGCGAGCGCCAGCGGGTGGTGATTGCCATCGCGATCGCCAACAACCCGGACCTGCTGATCTGCGACGAGCCCACCACCGCGCTCGACGTGACCGTGCAGGCGCAAATCCTGGACGTTCTGCGGACCGCACGCGACGTGACCGGGGCAGGCGTCGTGATCATCACCCACGACCTCGGCGTCGTCGCCGAGTTCGCCGACCGGGCGCTGGTCATGTATGCCGGACGCGCGGTCGAAGTCGCGGGCGTCGAACAACTCTACGGCGATCGCCGGATGCCCTACACCGCAGGGCTTCTCGGCTCGGTGCCCCGCCTGGACGCAGCTCAAGGGGCGCGTCTCGTGCCGATCCCCGGCAGCCAGCCCGCGCTCGTGACGACCGACGCCGGAGCCTGTCCGTTTGCGCCGCGGTGTCCGCTGGCCGTCGACGAATGCCTGACTGCAGAGCCCGAACTGGTCACGGTCGGGCCGGCGCATCAGGCGGCCTGCATCCGAACCGAGCTGGTCACCGGCCGCAGCGCAGCCGAAATCTACGGTGTGCGAACCGCAGTGCCCGCGACGAAGCCGGTCGGCGATGCGCCGGTGGTCGTCCGGGTGACCGGCCTGTCGAAGACCTTCGAGCTGACCAAGGGTGTCGTGGTCCGCCGCAAAGTCGGTGAGGTGCGCGCAGTCGATGACGTCACCTTCGAGCTGCGGCAGGGCCGCACGCTGGGAATCGTCGGCGAATCAGGTTCGGGCAAGTCGACCACGCTGCACGAGATCCTGGAGTTGGCGCAGCCGCAGACCGGGTCGATCGAATTGCTCGGCGCCGACGTCGCCACGCTGGACCGCCGTGCCCGCCGAGTGTTACGCGGCGACGTGCAGGTGGTGTTCCAGGATCCCGTCGCATCGCTGGATCCGCGGCTGCCGGTGTCCGACGTCATCGCAGAGCCATTGCTGGCCAACGGATTCGACAAGCAACGAGCCGACCAGCGGGTGGCCGAACTGCTGGAGATCGTCGGGTTGCGCCGCGCTGACGCCAATCGCTACCCGGCCGAGTTCTCCGGCGGCCAGAAGCAACGCATCGGCATCGCACGGGCGTTGGCACTGCAGCCCAAGATCCTTGCGCTCGACGAGCCGGTGTCGGCGCTGGACGTGTCGATCCAGGCCGGAATCATCAACCTGCTGCTGGACCTGCAGGAGCGCTTCGGGCTGTCCTATCTGTTTGTGTCGCATGACCTCTCGGTGGTCAAGCACCTCGCCCACGACGTCGCCGTGATGTACGAGGGCCGCATCGTGGAACATGGGGACGCCGACCGGGTGTTCGCCGACCCGCAAGACGACTACACCAAGCGACTGCTCAAGGCGGTGCCGCAGCCGCCGCCGGATGTCGCGGCGAAAGAACCCGTCGCGCCGAGTACGCAGACCGGAAACGACGTGCCGCCACCGCGTCAACCACCCCGGGCGCAGAAACTGCCGAGCGCAGCGCCGCCGCCGCGCGACACGAGCACGCGCACATCGGTGCTGCGGATCTCGGCGGCGCTGGCCGTGATCGTCGCGCTCGTCGTCGCCGGGGTGCTAGCGATCCGGCTGGGCACCGGCGGCAGGGCGGCAACGGCCACCGGAGCCGCGGAAGTCGGAGCGGGCCAGGACATCAACCGACAGAACCCGGCGACGTTGCTCGACGGAGGCAATCTCAAGTTGGCGCTCAGCGAGTTCCCGGTCAACTTCAACACGTTGCACATCGACGGCAACACCGCGGACACGGCATCGGTGCTGAGGCCGACGCTGCCGCGGGCGTACATCATCAAGCCTGACGGCTCCACGTCGCTGAACACCGACTACTTCACCAAGATCGAACTCACCAGCAACAACCCCCAAGTGGTCACCTACACCATCAACCCCAAAGCGGTTTGGTCCGATGGAGCGCCGGTCACGTGGGAGGACATTGCCGCACAAATCCACGCCTTGAGCGGAAAGGACGAGCGGTTCAAGATCGCCAGCCCCGGTGGGGCCGAACGGGTCGCGTCGGTTACCCGGGGCGTCGACGACCGCCAGGCCGTCATGACGTTCGCCAAGCCGTACGCCGAATGGCAAGGCATGTTCGCCGGCAACGGAATGCTGTTGCCGCGCAGCATGACCTCGACCCCCGAGGCGTTCAACGACGCCCAGTTGACCCGTCCGGGGCCGTCGGCCGGACCGTTCATGATCACGAGCGTCGACAAGGTCGCGCAGCGAATCACGTTGACGCGCAACCCAGATTGGTGGGGTGAGAACCCCCGGCTCGAGTCGATCACGTTCATGGTGCTCGACGCAGCCGCTCGGATCGGCGCATTGCAGAACAACGCGATCGACGCGACCGGCGTGGCGTCGCTGGAGGAGTTGACAGTGGCCCAGCGCACTGCCGGCATCTCGATCCGCCGCGCGCCGGGCGCGAGTTGGAGTCACTTCACGTTCAACGGCGCGCCCGGGTCGATTCTGGCCGACCCCAAACTGAGGCTGGCGATCATGAAAGGCATTGACCGCCAAGCGATCGCCAATATCAGCCAACGCGGCCTCGTCGAGGACCCCAAGCCGCTGAACAACCACATCTACGTGGCAGGCCAGCAGGGCTACCAGAACAACAGCGCCGTGGCGACGTTCAACCCCGACGAGGCACGACGGGATCTCGACGAACTGGGGTGGCGGCTCAACGGGCCGGCTCGCCAGAAGGACGGCCGCCCGCTGGTCGTGCGCCTCGTCTTGTCCGATGCCCTGACCACGCGCCAGATCGCCCAAGTGGCTCAGAACAGTCTGGCGCAGATCGGTGTGAAGCTCGAGCTGGACGTTAAAGGCGGCGGCGCGTTCTTCACCGACTACATCATCCCCGGCGACTTCGACATCGCGTTCTTCGGCTGGTCCGGCGACGCGTTCCCGTTGTCGGGGCTGACGCAGATCTACAAATCGGACGGCGAGAGCAATTTCGGCAAGATCGGCAGCCCGGCGATCGATGCGAAAATCGAAGAGACGCTGGCCGAGCTCGACGCGGCGGCCGCTCGGCGGCTGGCCAACGAAGTCGACTCGATGGTGTGGGAAGAGGGTTTCAGCCTGCCGCTGGTGCAGTCGCACGGAACGGTCGCCGTACGTAGCAATCTCGCGAACTTCGGGGCCGCGGGCCTGGGCGACCTGAACTACAGCGCGATCGGGTTCATGAAGTAGCTACGACGCGCTGCACGAGCCGAGGCATGATTGGGGGCAATACACTCTCGATCGCTGCGGCCGCGCCGATCGACGCGACCATCACGCGCAGGCCGAGCCCGCCGGGCAGCGCGTCGAGCTCCGCAGCGCGAGCTCGCAGCGTGTCGATCTGTTTGTCAGAGAACGCTTTTGCGATCTGCAGCGCGGCCCGTTCCCGGCTGTCCAGCAGGCTGTGACCCGCCGTCGGCAACCGCACCAGCACCGCCCCCGGGATCAGCGACGCGATCCGGTCGGCGACCGCCGGCGGCGTGATCAGGTCACGTCCACCGGACACGACCGCCGTCGGCCACGCGAACTTCGGCATCTCCGAGGCGAGGTCGTAGGGCTCACCCTCGAAAGGCACTACTTCAGAGGCAAAGTCGCGGTACGCGGCGGCTGGGTCCAGCGGCTTGCCGTCGGGCACGTCCCCGTAGTTCAGCTCGCGGAAGCCGATCCGGCCGACGAGGTCCGGCTCGTTGCGGTACGGCGCTTTCCGCGTGACCAACAGCCGGGCCAGGCGGTCCATCGTCGTCCACAGCCCGTGCCGCCCTTCCAGCAGCAGATCCAGTTGGCGGTCGAGAAGCATCGGGCCGCCGAACCCGTACACGGCGGCGGCGAGTTGGCCGGCGGCCGGGGTCAGCACGCCGTCTGCGACCAGCCGGCGAACCTTCGGCGCCAAATCGGCTGTCTCGGAGCCTGTTCCGTCCCACAGGACGCCGCGGATCGCAGCGCGAGCGTCGTCCACGTCGCGAGCTGATAGCTCCGGCGAGTCGAGAATCATTCCCGCCACCCGCTGCGGATGTCGCACGCCCACACCCGCAGCGAGATACGTGCCGTACGAGGCGCCGAACAGAATCGCCTTGTCGACGTGGGCGTCGTCGAGCACTGCGACGACGTCATCGACGACCTGATCGACGGTCAGCGCCTGTGGCGGAAGGTCAGCTCCGGCGTCGTCGTGGCGGGACATCCCGACGCCTCGGTGTTCGACCATGATCACGTCGAGGCCCAACGCGGCCGCCCGCCGGCGGAATCCTCGGTACAGCGCGACCGATGCCGCTCCCGGCCCGCCGGGAATCACGACGAGCGGATGTGCCGACTTGCGTCCGGTGCGCACGTAGTACAGGTCGAACTCGCCGTCTACGGCCGACACCGGACGACGCACCGACCGCACGCCCGGCAGCGCGGCCAGCTTCTGGTGCGCGCGCCGACGCTTGGCGTTCATGGTCATCACCCGTCATTGTGCCGGGTGCCGCAATCCCGCGGGTCAGGTCAAGCTGCGGTCGTCGCGCCCAGGGCGGGACCGATCACCGTGTTCCACGACTCCTGCATCTCGGACTCGAACAGCCCCCAGGTGTGGGCGCCCTCGGGCCGGACCACGAATGTGATCGGGACACCGGCGGCGGCCGCGGCGTCGGCGAACTGCTGGGTGCAGTTCAGCGTGATGCCCTCGACGAGCTGGCCCCCGATGGGCGTCGGGAAGTCCGGCGGCAGGTTGTCGACGGCACCGACCGCACCCGTCGACGCGGCCGCATACACGCCGACGCCACGCAGCTTGGCCGCGTTCTTCGACGGGTCGTGCGCCACCCAATCCGGACCGCCGAGCAGACCCCACATGTTCGCGGCGTTCGCCCCGCTGGGAATCAGCGACAGCGCGATCTGGTTTGCCTGGTTCGGGTCGGACGTCGCCGGGCATCCGCTGTAGGAGCCGGCGGCCCGGTACAGCCCCGGGGCCTGGATCGCCAGGTCCAACGCTGAGCCGCCGCTCATCGAAAGGCCGCCAACTGCGTTGCGGCCGTTGGCCGTCAGCTCCTGGTTGATCAACGGGGGGAGTTCCTGGGTGAGGTAGGTCTGCCACTTGTTGCGGCCGAGTGCCGGATCGTCGGCGACCCAGTCGGTGTAGTAGCTGTACTGACCGCCGATCGGGGAGACGATGTTGACGTTCTGATTGGCGAAGAAGCCTTGGATGTCGGTGAGTCCGAACCATCCCTTGTTGTCCAGACCGCCGTCAATTCCGTTCAGCAAGTAGAAAACTGGGGCCGACGCATTCCCGGGAGCCTTGAACACGTCATTGACGATGACCTTGTCCATCGACGGCGAATAGACCGACATCTTGACCCACCGGTCGGTCACCGGCTCCACACCGGTGATCCGCGCACCCGAAACTGGATCCGCCGAAGCGACCGGATTCTGCAGGAGCGAGAAAACTGCGATCAGCAAGATAGCAAGGCCGCAAAGGCGATTCTTCAGTTGGGTCACCGGCTCATTATGGGGGCGCGCGTCCTCTCCGGGCAATTTCACGGCAGGGCATGTCGGCAGGGTGTAGGCGATCAGGGGCCGGCGTCGTAGGTTAGTGGCAATGACTGAGTTCATGCGCAACAGCGTTCTGCGCGTTTGTATGGACAAGTTGCGCTGATTGGGAGACAAACGGCCTGGCCAGGAGCGTTTGCACCGTTGGGAGGTGCAAGCAGCCGCCAGCTCTGCTGCGGACGCCCTGCGGACGGCGACCTATGCCGGCAGGGCCTCACAGCAGAGCAACTGCGCCAGCCAGTGAAACTGCTCAGCGCGTCCGACCACAAGAGCTACGACACGCTGCTCATTGCGCTACCGCGGTCAACCCGAATGCACCGATTCATATCCCATGGATCAGAACTACATCTCACGCCCGGCGCTGTCCTTCTCGGTCAGGGCCTGGCTGACACGCTCGCGATCACCGTCGGCGATCGGGTCCTCATTAGCGACTCCGACACGGGAATACAGATCGAGGAACCGGTGGCCGGCTTCGTCGATGAGCCGACGAGCCCGGTCGCTTAGATCGCGGCCGACACCATGAGCGCCCTTACAGCGCCGACAGGTGTGATGGTAAAGCTCACTCCGGGTAGTTCCGGTCAGGAGGACTCGACATACCGCCCGGTGTCGGAGCACAACTAGCCGACCCGAGCGTGCCGCTGTGGGTCACCGAAGGGGTCAAGAAAGCCGATTGCGGTGCACTGCATGGCTTGTGCATCGTCGCACTATCCGGTGTGTGGAACTGACTGTGCACCAACAATGCCGGCGGCAAAGTGGCGCTGCCCGGCTGGCGTGACATCGCGCTCAACGACCGCTGTGTCATCCTCGCGTTCGACGGCTATGTGACTCGGCAACCCACTGTGCAAAAGGCATTGCATGCGCTCGCCTCGTATCTCGCCATTAAAGGCGCGAAGGTCGAATACCTGCACCTGCCGGACACGCCAGCAGGGAAGGTCGGCTTGGATGACTACCTGTTCGATCATCATGTCGAATCGCTCTGGCGTTTAGTGAAACCCGATGCGCCACGACGGAAGTACGCTGACGCCCAGCGTGATTCATCCGAACCTGCTGCTACAGCGGCGGAACACTCGACTGTGCAGCCGGTTCCACTGGAAGAGGCACACATGGTTTTCCGACGCTGGCTGGGTGAGGACTACGACACCGACACCCTCGACGCGATGCTCGCCGCCGTTGCCGTCGAACGCCTCGACTGCGACCCACTGTGGCTGCTCATCGTCTCCGGCTCCGACAACGCGAAAACCGAAACCGTGCAAGCACTCGACGGCATCGCAGCCACCATCGCCAGCGTCATCACGTCTGATGCCGCGCTGCTGTCGGCGACCCCGAAACGCGAACGCGCCAAAGACGCAACCGGTGGGCTGCTGCGCAAGATCGGCACCGGAGGCGTGCTCGTCATCAAAGATGTCACGTCGATCCTATCTATGAACTACGACATGCGCGCCAAGGTGCTCGCCGCGCTGCGCGAAATCTACGATTCACGCTGGTCCCGCGACGTCGGCGCGGACGGCGGACACACCATCGGATGGACCGGGCGCATCGCAGTCATCGGCGCGGTCACCACCGCGTGGGACACCCACCACAGCGTCATCGCCATGATGGGCGACCGCTTCGTGCTCGTGCGCGCCGACT
>JBLNEK010000068.1:0-34605 GCA_050262635.1 Candidatus Sericytochromatia bacterium
GCGGTGCGGGCCGCCTGCGCGTCAAACAACACCGGAATCGACTCCGGCGTGCTTGCCGGCGCGGTCAACACCGCCCGATTACCCCACTCCTCCACGCGGGCATGCTCAAGCTCGTCGAGCAGACCCATCGAAGATAACGGCCGTGTGGGATCGGCGGTCATCGCCGCCAACACCCGCTCTAACCGCTTTGCCAAATCGCAGACATCAAAAGTGGAAAATAATTGCCCAGCACCCGCCGTGCTGAGGAAAAGCTGATCCTCGTCCCTAAAAAAGACCAGCCCAAACTGGTCCCCGAAGCCAGCGTGGGTGAGGGTCCCCGATGCCGCGGCACCAGCAAAATGACCCAGAGGTGTGGTCGGAATGAAATTAATAACTACCCGGTTCGACGCCTGACCGGAGCCGCGGAAACGCGTCTTGTTCTCAATAGCTTGTACTGGGAACCGCTGATGCTGCAGCGCCTCTCGCATTCGTGTGTCGACATGTTGACAAAAATCAGCAACCGCGGATCCTGGCGACGCTTTCAACACCAGTGGTACGACCCCGGAAATCATTCCAGGCACCGTCTGTACCTCCGGGCGCACACGCCTGCTTACCGGAAAATCGAGCGCTACCTCCGAACCCTCGACGTCGCACCCCCGCACTAGTAGCGCGCACGACGCAGTAATCACCGACGCTGGACGCACCCCCAACGCCTGTGCCAACTGGCGGGTCTCGGCAATGACGACCGGATCCAATTGAATGGGTGCAGTAAACTCATCCACATCACGCACGCCCGCGGCGGCGTGCGCCAACCGATAATGCGGTCCATTTTCCGGCGGAAGGTTCCGCGTCCAATAGGCCTGATCATCGAGATAATCGGGGGACGCTTCGTATTCTAACTCGCAATAGATCAGATCACTCAGCGACCCAAAAAAAGCAGGAGGAATCGACGCGCCCGAAGCCATCGCATTATAGACTTCTACAATGCGATGAAGAACTAGAGCAAGACCAATTCCGTCTACCACTATATGATGGCAGCACACGAACCAGTAAAATTCATCTGCCCGCGTCTGCAACAACGCAAATTTGAACAAAGGGCCACTAAGTGGCATCAGTGTGCCCTGAATTGAGGATGCTAGCCGATACCCTTCCTGAACAGGATCCTCCGAGCCTATGAGGTCGTAGCGAGCAAGCTCAACATCCGGGTGATCAACCGTCTTTTGGAAAACGTGGCCATCCACCTGGTAAAAGGCGGCTCTAAGTGGTTCGGCCTCGCGCACCACTTGACGGATCGCCGACTCAAGCAAACCAGGCTCGACCGTGCCCTCGATTCGCACAAGCTCGCCCAACTGCCACTTCGCACCGAAGCGACCCGTTTCCTCCGCGAGCCATATATCCAGTTGCACCCGCGTCAGCGGAAGTGCCCGGTTATCAAGTTCCATCCGATGCCCCCTGTGAAACCCGGGGTTACCCAACTAGCCGCCAGTCCATCCCATAGATTCTTCGGCCGTAATGTTCCAGTTCTGTTCGATGCAGTCCAGACACGCACCCGGCCCGCTTGCTGCTGGAACATCGACGCGACCGCGCACAGGCTGTGTTGCTCCCGCTCGGATAACAACACGAAAGAGCCGCCATCGTCGTGGTAGAACGGATGCTGCTCACCGGTTCTCCAGACCAGCTAGTCGAGAGGAGGGTGTGTTGTAGCAAACAGTACTGGAGATGAACACGACAGGTCCGGCGTTTCGAGTATCGCGGAGTCGCGTTGATGGATTCAATGCTATCCGGACTGTTTCTCGAACTCTATCGGGGTCAGCGTGCCAAGGCTGCTGTGACGGCGCTGGCGGTTGTGAAAGATCTCCAGGTAGTCGAATTGCGTTTGGCCAGTTCGACGCGGTGCGCCAGCGCTGGCAGTCGAGCAACTCGACCAGCATGCCCGTTACGGATCACCGGCCTAGCGGGTGTGCCGCGAGCCATGCGTCGGTGACCTGGCGCGGGTCGGCTCCGCTCGCGACTTGCCGGCGCATGTCGGCCAGTGCACCGGTGTCGAGCTCGCCGGCGACCTCGTTGAGCGCGAGCACCTCCAGCTCCGACAGTTGGTTGCGCCGGTACAGCGGGACCACGTTCTCGGCCCGCACCAGCGGCGGGTCCGTGTCGGCGAGGACCGCAACGTCCTCCGGCGTATCCGGGTTCGCGGTGCTGGTCCAGGCCGCGTTGATCTGGCCGTTTCTCAAAGCGCCGAAAAGCGTTGCCTCGTTGAGAAATTCGCGCGGCGGAGGCAGCTTGCAGCTCCCGATGCGCGACGGCGGTTGCGCACCGGCCGGTGCGCCCGTCGTCAACTGTGAGCAGTGGGTGAGCAGGGCCGCCATGTCTCGGCTCCCCCAAGCTTTGGCCGTCGGCTCGGCGACCGCCACCGCGGGTTTGTCCTGGGCCGCGGTCGCGTAGTCCCCGGCGGTAATGCCTTCGGGCAGAGCACCGACCATCGCCCGGTAGACGTCTTCGTCGGACATCGCGCTGCTGCGGGGTGCGAACCGCTGCAGCAGCCGACCCGTGAACCCGGGCACCACGTCGGCCTCGCCGGTGTCCAGGCCGGCGACGGGGTCCGGCATGCGCTGCACCTTCGCTGTCGAACCGCGGTAGCGCAGCGCGGCGGCGTACAGCTCCGCCAGCACGTCGGCATCGGAGGCACCGACCACCAGCTCGCGGGGCGGTCGGCTATCGCCGCAGCCCGCGACGAGTACGGCCGCGGTCAGCAGCACAAGCAGAAAGCGGCTAGTCACCTGCCGCGGCGGCCACCGCCGACGAAACCGCCGGCGACACCCGCGGGTCGAGTGGGCTGGGCACGATCCGATCCGGCGCGAGATCGTCGGCAACCACGGAGAAGATGGCCTCGGAGGCGGCCACCATCATCTTGTCGGTGATCCGGCAGGCCCCCGCGTCCAACGCGCCGCGGAAAACGCCGGGGAACGCGAGCACGTTGTTGATCTGGTTGGGATAGTCGCTGCGTCCCGTCCCCACCACCGCTGCATACTTCGCCGCCACGCGGGGATCAATCTCGGGATCCGGGTTCGACAGCGCCAACACGATGCACTCCGGTGCCATCGTCGCAATGAGCTCCTCGGGAACCAGGCCGGCCGACACGCCGAGGAAGACGTCGGCCTTGTCCAGCGCCTCCATCATGCCGCCGGTACGACCGGCGGGGTTGGTGCGGTGCGCGAGCCCGACCTTGACATCGTTCATGTCGGTGCGGCCGGGATGCAGGATGCCTTTGGAATCGAGCACGATGATGTCCGAGATTCCGCTTGCCAGAAGGAGATTCGCACACGCCACGCCGGCGGCTCCGGCCCCGGAGATCACCACCCGCAGCGACGCCATGTCGCGGCCTAGCACCGTGGTGGCGCCCAGCATCGCCGCGAGCACCACCATTGCGGTGCCGTGCTGGTCGTCGTGCATGACCGGGCAGTCCAGCGCCTCGACGACGCGCCGTTCGATCTCGAAGCACCGCGGCGCGGAGATGTCCTCGAGGCTGACCGCGCCGAACGACGGGCGCAGCCGCACCAGGGTTTCGACGATCTCATCGGGATCCTGGGTGTCGAGCACGAGCGGGATCGAGTCGAGCCCGCCGAAGGCCTTGAACAGCGCGCTTTTGCCCTCCATCACCGGCAGCGAGGCGGCCGCGCCGATGTCGCCGAGGCCGAGCACCGCGCTGCCGTCACTGACGACGGCCACCAGCCGTTTCGCCCACGTGTAGCGGGCGGCCAGCGTGCGGTCGGCGGCGATTGCGCGGCTGACTTGAGCGACGCCGGGGGTGTAGGCGATCGATAGGGCGCGCTGGGTGTCCAGCGGGTCCTTGACTGCCACGGAGAGTTTGCCGCCTACGTGAGCCTCGAAGATCTCGTCGTCGCCGATCACGATCGGCGGCGAGTTCGCTGCCGTGCTCTTCACCGTTTGCCGGACGTCTTCGGACACTGCCTCAGGGTACTGAACCGGATCCGCCGGATCGGAATCGCGCCTCCTGCGCAGAACGCCTCGTCTCCGCGATACTTGCGGACATGGCTTTCAGGGTGTGGCTCGACGGCGACGAACCGCAGCAGTTCGGCGACGACGACGCCTATGACTTTCTCGCCGGCGGCGTTCTTGTCGTGCATCACGCGGAACCGGGCACCTGGTCGGACTACTACCCGCCGGCCGTGTGGCGTCGCGTCAACGCGGCACCCAACCACTCACCCGGGGAGCCGGTCGACCGCACCATTGGGCCGGATTTCGACTGACGCGGAGGTTTTCGCGCTGCCGGATCGGCTATCCGTCGACCATGGGATTCCCCGAGCAACAGCAACCCGTCCCCGGTAACCAGTCCGCGATGAGCCCGGTCCCGGACTGCGGCGAGAGCAGCTACCGCGGTTCGGGGAAGCTGACCGGCAAGAAGGCCGTCGTCACGGGAGGAGACAGCGGGATCGGCCGGGCGGTCGCGATCGCGTTCGCCCGTGAAGGCGTCGACGTCCTGATCGCCTACCTCAACGAGCATGACGACGCGAAAGAAGTCGCCCAGTTTGTCGAGGACGCCGGCCGCAAATGCATCGTGGTCGACGGAGACCTGTCCAGCCCCGAGCACTGCCGGTCGGTGATCCAGCGTGCCGTCGACGAGTTCGGCCGCATCGATGTTCTGGTCAACAACGCCGCCTACCAGATGACGCACCAGAGCCTTGACGAGATCTCCGACGACGAGTGGGATTACACGTTCAAGCTCAACGTCGGCGCGTACTTCTACCTCACCAAGGCGGCGCTGCCACACATGCCCGAAGGTTCGTCGATCATCGGCAGTTCGTCGGTGAACTCCGACATGCCCTCCCCCACGCTGGCGACCTACGCGGCGACGAAGGCGGCCATCGCGAACCTATCCGCTAGCCTTGCGCAGCTGCTCGGCGAGAAGGGCATCCGCGTCAATAGCGTTGCGCCAGGCCCGATTTGGACGCCGTTGATCCCGGCGACCATGCCGACCGAGAAGGTGAAGAAGTTCGGCGACGACACCCCTCTGGGCCGGGCCGGGCAGCCGGCCGAGCTCGCGCCCGTGTACGTGCTGCTCGCCTCGGACGACGGCAGCTACATCTCCGGCGCGCGGGTGGCGGTGACCGGGGGCAGGCCGGTCCTCTAGATCAACCCGAGGTCGGTGACCGCCTTGCGCTCGTCGGCCAACTCGGCAGCCGACGCGTCGATGCGGCTGCGGGAGAAGTCGTCGATGTCGAGGCCGCCCACGATGCTCCAGTTCCCATCCCTGGTGGTGACCGGGAACGACGAGATCAAGCCCTCGGGCACGTCGTAGCTGCCGTCGGAGTACACCGCCATCGACACCCAGTCGCCATCGGGCGTCCCAAAAAGCCAGTCGCGGGCGGCGTCGATGGTCGCCGACGCGGCCGACGCCGCCGACGAGGCGCCGCGCGCGGCTATGACGGCCGCCCCGCGCTTGGCGACGGTGGGGATGAAATCGTTCTCGATCCAGTTCTGGTCGTCGATCACTTTGGCGGCGTTCTTGCCGCCGATCTCGGTGTGGAACACGTCGGGGTACTGGGTGGTGGAGTGGTTGCCCCAGATCGTCATCTTCTTGATGTCGGTCACCGCGACGCCGGCCTTTCTGGCCAGCTGGCTGATCGCGCGGTTGTGGTCGAGGCGGGTGAGCGCGGAGAATCGCTCGCGCGGGATGTCGGGGGCGTTGCTCATCGCGATCAACGCGTTGGTGTTGGCCGGGTTGCCGGTGACGCCGATCCGGATGTCATCGGCGGCAACCTCGTTGAGCGCCTTGCCCTGTGCGGTGAAGATGGCCCCGTTAGCCTCCAGCAGGTCGCTGCGCTCCATGCCCGGACCGCGCGGGCGGGCGCCGACGAGCAGCGCGAGGTTCGCCCCGTCGAAGATCTTGTTCGGGTCGGCGCCGATCTCGACGCCGGCCAACAGCGGGAAGGCGCAGTCGTCGAGCTCCATGACCACACCTTCGAGCGCTTTGAGCGCGGGCTCGATCTCGAGCAGGCGCAGCTCGACCGGGCGGTCGGGCCGCAGCGCGCCGCTGGCGAGGCGAAACAGCAGGCTGTAGCCGATTTGGCCGGCCGCGCCGGTGACGGCGACCTTGAGGGGAGTTGTGCTCACGTCAGGTTGCTCCTCGTCTCCGATGGGTTCGGGACGAAACTAGCGCACCTTGGCCGGCGTGTGACTTCGGGATACGTCGCTGTCCGCGAACGTGCGCAAAGTGCCGACTATTACCGGCATGTCTATGTACAAACACGCCCGCTCGCCGAAAATGGGGGATGCCATCGTTCAAGGCGTTGCCTCCGTCACTGCGGCCAGTCGTGCGGGGCAAGAGTCCGAACCCGGATGCGCGGTCGATCCAGGTGCCCGTTTCGCACGCGATGGTGGACTGCGGCATCTACTCCGACGGGCAGCGGTTGCCCGGCAAGTACACCCACTCTGCTGCCATCGCCAAGGTGCATGAACTCGCACAGTCGGGTACCGAAGCCTTCGTCTGGATCGGCTTGCACGAGCCCGACGAACACCAGATGCAAACGGTGGCCGACGTCTTCGGCCTGCACGAGCTCGCCGTCGAGGACGCGGTGCACGCACACCAGCGGCCGAAGCTCGAGCGGTACGACGAGACGTTGTTCATGGTGCTCAAGACCGTCAACTACGTCGAGCACGAGTCGATGGCCAACGCCCGCGAGGTCGTCGAAACCGGCGAGATCATGATCTTTGTCGGCCGCGACTTCGTCGTCACCGTCCGCCACGGGGACTTCAGCGGGCTGGCCGGGGTGCGCAAGCGGCTCGAGACGTCGCCGTCGACGCTGAAGCTGGGGCCCTACGCGGTGATGCACGCGATCGCCGACCACGTGGTCGACCACTACCTGGAAGTGACCGCCATGATCGAGGTCGACGTCGACGGGATGGAGGTGGAGGTCTTCTCCCCCCGCAAGCACACGAACATCGAGAGCATCTACCTGCTCAAGCGTGAGGTCGCCGAGCTGCGCCGCTCAGTGGGCCCGCTGACGCTCGCGTTGCAGCGACTGGCCACCGACCACAACGACCTGGTCGGCATCGAGGTTCGCCGCTACATGCGCGACGTGCTGGACCACAACATCCTGGCGGCCGACCGGATCACGAGCTACGACGACATGCTCAGCTCGTTGGTGCAGGCCGCGCTCGGCAAGGTTGCGATGCAGCAAAACGTCGACATGCGCAAGATCTCGGCATGGGTGGCGATCGCCGCGGTGCCGACCGCGGTGGCCGGCATCTACGGAATGAACTTCGAGCACATGCCCGAGCTCAAGGCGACGTGGGGCTACCCGGCGGTACTGGGCTTCATGTTCGTCGTCTGCTTCACGCTGTACCGGATCTTCCGCCGCAACGAGTGGCTCTAACACGCCATCACCCCGAAAGAATTACGGCGGCCGTTTGCGCCGTGTCTTCGCCAAGACTTGAGTGTCGCGCTCAACGCGGTTGGGCTGCAGGCCTTTTCGGGTCGAGTACGTCGACACCGTCCTCCCGCCACGCTCGTCGCATCGCGTCGACGCCCTTGAGGCGCACCCAGGCCGCCTCGGTGGCGGTCACCGGAGTCGCCGCAACAAACTCGATGCCGTTGATCCCTTCGATCTCGCTGGGGCTCAACAGAACTGCGGTGAAGGGTGCATTCTGCCACAGCGGCCTGCCGAGGTCGACGAGCGCGTCCGGCGTTAGAACCAGGCCTTCCACGGCCGGGGCGGCGCCCACCACGGCCACATTGCGCGCCAAGCCGGGCAGGTGCGCGGCCGTTCGGAGGCTGACCACCACTTCGGCCGGGGTGCCTTCCGTGCGGCGCGAACCGCCCACCGACACGTAGTGACTGACTCCGCGCGGGTCAGGGCCGAACCTGAGCACGTCGATCGGTTCCAGACCGAGGAACGTGACGCTCGCGACGTCGGGTTCGCCGACGGCGAAGTGAGCCGTCAGATGTGAGCGGAGCCCGGTCACTCCGAGACGCGCGGAATGGTCAGGTTCGCTCCAGAGTCCGCGTCGAAGACCGCGAGTTTCGATGTGTCAAAGGCCAATTCGATTCGTCTCCCGGCGGCGGCGTCGGATTCCGCCGGGAGTCTGGCGACGAACTCGTTCTCGCCGGCCCCGGATTCCGAAGCCAGTTCGGCGAGCTGAGCCGATTGCACCGAGGCGCCCTCGATGGTGAAGTGCACTATCTTCTCGGCGCCGAGCGATTCCACGATGTCGACGCCGACCTCGAACATCAACGCGCGCAACCGCGCAAAGGTGTCGATGACCTTCGCGTCCTGCAGGTGCTCCGGGCGGACGCCGACGATCACGCTGTCGGGCTTCGGGTGCTGGCGGATGACCTCGACCACTTCCTCAGTGAGAGTGACCTCACCGAATGGCAGCTTGACTCCGACGTCGGTCAACTGGGCCGGGAAGAAGTTCATCGACGGCGATCCGATGAAGCCGGCCACAAACAAGTTCACCGGCCTGTCGTAAAGCTCCTGCGGTGGGCCGACCTGCTGGGCCACGCCGGCACGCATCACGACGACGCGATCGCCCAACGTCATCGCCTCGGTCTGGTCGTGGGTGACGTAGACGGTGGTGGTGCGCAACCGCCGCTGCAGTCGTGAGATCTCGCTGCGCATCTGCACGCGCAGCTTCGCGTCGAGGTTGGACAGTGGCTCGTCCATCAGAAACGCTTTGGGGCTGCGCACGATCGCACGGCCCATCGCGACCCGTTGGCGCTGCCCGCCGGACAAGCTGGCCGGCTTTCGGTCCAGAAGCTCAGTTAGGTCAAGGGTTTTCGCGGTCTCTCCGACCTTCTGGGCGATCTCGGCCTTCTTCATCTTCGCCAAAGTCAGTGGGAAAGCGATGTTTTGGCGCACCGTCATGTGCGGGTACAACGCATACGACTGGAACACCATCGCGATGTCGCGGTCTTTGGGTGCCTTTTCGTTGACGCGCTGGCCGTCGATGCGCAACTCCCCCGACGTGATCTCCTCGAGGCCGGCAATCATGTTCAGCGTCGTGGACTTCCCGCAACCCGACGGGCCGACCAGGATGATGAACTCACCGTCGGCGATCTGTAGAGAGAGGTCGGCGACGGCGGTCGTGCCGTCGGGGTAACTCTTGGTCACCCTGTCCAACACAATCTCGGCCATCGACTATCCCTTCACCGCGCCAGAGGTCAGCCCCGCGACGATCCGCCGCTGGAAGACTAGAACAAAAACGATGATCGGGACTGTGATCACCATGGCGCCCGCCGCGATGGACCCGGTCGGCTCGACGAATTGCGAACTGCCCGAGAAGTTGGCGATCGCCACCGGTGCGGTGATCGACGCGGTGGTGGCAGTGAGCGAGATCGCCAGCAGCAGGTCGTTCCACGCGAAGATGAATACCAGTATCGCCGCGGTGACGATCCCGGGCGCGGCCAGCGGAGCGATCACTTTGCGGAATGCCTGAAACGGTGTGGCGCCGTCCATCTTGGCCGCTTTCTCCAGATCCCATGGGATCTCCCGGAAGAACGCGGACAGCGTGTAAATCGCCAGCGGCAGCGCGAACGTGATGTAGGGGATGATCAGTCCCGGCCAGGTGTTGAACAAACCGAGGGCGCGCGAGATGTCGAACAGCGGCGACACCAGCGAGATCTGGGGGAACATCGCGATCAGCAGCGCCACCCCGACGAGTAGCCGCTTGCCGGGGAACTCCAGTCGCGCAATGGCATAGGCGGCCATCGCGCCGATCACCACCGCGATCAGCGTAGTGATCAGCCCGATCCCGATCGAGTTGCGCAGCGCCGGGCCGAACACGTCGCCACGAAAGATACCCCGGTAGTTGTCGAAGGTGATCTCGGTGGGGATCAGCTTGCCGTCCTTGACCGTTGACGTCGGCTTCAGCGACAGCGACAGTATCCACAGCACCGGGAACAACGCGTAGACGACCACGAGGACGTCAACAACCACCCACCACGCTTTGCGTCCGGCCCCCACCCGTGCTGCCATATCAGGCCACTCTGCTCTTCGCGCAAGCGCTCATCGCTGCACTCTGCTCTTCGCGCAAGCGCTCATCAGGCCACTCTGCTCTTCGCGCAAGCGCTCATCGCCGGTTCCCGTCGTCCGCGCCGGGGGCCGACGTCCCGAACAGCCTGATGAACACGAACGCGATCACCGCGACGCACACGAAGATCAGCACACTGATCGCCGAGCCGAGGCCGAGATTGAAAGCCTTGAACAGGTTGTCGTAGCCCAGGATCGACACCGATCCGGTGTTGTTGGCGCCGCCGGTGAGAACGTAGATGTTGTCGAAGATGCGGAATGCGTCCAGTGTGCGGAACAGCAATGCCACCAAAACCGCCGGCTTGATCAGCGGCAACGTCACCTTCACCAGCCTCTTCCACGCACCCGCGCCGTCGACCTGCGCTGCGCGCATCAGCTCCTCGGGCACCAAAGCGAGCCCGGCCAGCAGCAGCAGCGCCATGAACGGCGTGGTCTTCCACACCTCGGCGAGGACGATGATCGCCAGAGACGGAATCTGGTGTGTCAGCGGCGCACTGCCGTCGGGCAGCAGGTTGGCCAGGTAACCGGTGCCGGGCGTCCACGCGTAGTACCAGCTGTAGGAGGCGGCGACGGTTACGATGCCGTACGGGATCAGCACCGCGGTGCGCACCACCCCCTTTCCGAAGATGGTGCGGTGCATCACCAGTGCCAGCGCCAGGCCCAGGACGAGTTCGACGGACACCGAGACCACGGTGATCGCAAGCGTCACCGCGAATGCCGTCCACCAGTAGCGGTCGGCGAGCACGGTCTGGTAGTTCGCCAGCCCGACGAACGTCGCATCGTCCGGCGTGGCGAGGCTTACCTTCTGCAGCGAGAGCCACACCGCGTAACCGATCGGGTAGGCGGTGACCGCGAGCATGAGCAACACCGCCGGAGTGATCAGCAGGTACGCCAACCGGCGCTGCGAGCGAACGTCGGAACCCGTAGATGTTGGTGCACCACCCGCTTGCGGGGGACCGCTTGCGCGAAGAGCGACAGTGCGAGCGGTCACGGGATCAGCCCCTTGCCGTCGATTGCCTTCTGCACCTCGACGGCGAGCTTGTCGGCCGTCTTCTCCGGATCGATCGCGGTGATCGGCGCGAGCGTGGCCGAGATCCGCATCGACACCGACTGGTAGTTCGGGGTCAGCGGGCGCACTGCGGCATCAGTGAGCTGATCGCGGATGATCGCGTATGCCGGGTATTTGAGCTGGAACTGCGGGTCGTCGTATAGCGACGCGCGCACGGTGGGAAGACCGCCCTGGATCGACAGGTATTTCTCGTTCTCCAGGTTGCGCAGGCAGCGGACGGCCTCGAACGCCTCGGCCCGGTGCCGAGTGGTCTCGGCGACCGCTAGGTTCAGCCCGCCCAGCGTGACCTTGGCCGGCTGGCCGGGCACGACGCCCGGATACGGCGCAAACCCGAACACCGTCTTGGTGGCGTCGTAGGCGGCGGCGAACTGTGCGTCGTCGGCTTCGAAGTCGCCGACGTCGTTGACCGCGCCGGCCAGATCGCCGCGCTCGTTGAGCGGCAGGAACGACACGCCGCCCTTGATCGCATTGCCCATGATCGACGGAAGCACGAACGGCCAGTTGACTTCCAGCGCGGCTTTGCCTTGCTCCAGTGCCAGCCGCGCCGTCTCCTCGTTGGTCTGGGTGATCGACGGATCCGCGCCCGGGGCGGTCGCGACGCTTTTGATGATCTTCAGCGCAGTGACCGTCGCGGCCCGGTGCGCCGGGGTGTCGGTGAGCGTGACGGTGCTCCCGTCGTCGGAAAGCACTTGGCCGCCCGCGCTTTCCAGCAAGGTGTTGAACCACACCACCAGGCCTTCGTACTGCTTGGCCTGCACGGCGATCCAGCTCGGTTTGCCGGCGTTGTGCAAGGCCGTTGCCTCCGCGACCATGCCGTACCAGTCGACTGGTGGCGGGCTCACCAAATCGGATCGGTACCAGAGCAATTGAGTGTTGGTGCTCACAGGCGCCGCATAGAGCTTGCCATTCCACTCGGCGGTCTTCAGCGGACCCGGCAGGGTATCGGTGACGGCATCTCTTTCGGCCTGGCCCGCGGGATCGTCGGACAGCGGCAGGGCCCAACCCGCCTCGGCGAACTCGGCCGTCCACACCACATCGAGCGCCATCACGTCGAGCGTGCGATCGTTGCCGGTGAGGCGGCGGGCCAGTTGCAGGCGCTGGTCGTCGGCGCCCTTGGGCAGGCTCATCTGACGGATCGTGAACCGCCCGGCGAGTTGCGCACTGCACTTCTTGGCGATCGCAGCGAAGGTGTCCGCGTCTCCGGCGGGTGTGTAGAAGCTGATCACCGTGCCGGTGCCGCCGGACCCGCAGCCCGACACCGCCGTCAGCACCACTACTGCCGCAGCACCGAGTCGGCCGAGTCTGCTGTGCGACTTGGGCACGGGCAAACCGTAAAGGCAGCCGCGTGTGCAGTGCAACATCTGGCGCGCTGGCGCGGCGCCGCTAAATGGTCAAGCGGGCCAGCAGGTCTCGCGCTTTCTCGGCATTCTGCGGATCGCACAGCACGTCGTAACGTCCGGCCACCAGCTGCATCGTGGAACTGAAATCCCTTGTGCCACGGGCCATCGCGTAGGGAACAGCCGAGGTGATCAAGCCGAAGAAGACACCGGCGACCACGCCGGTGATCAACGCCTGCACCGTGTTGGTGGTGATCAGACCGAGCACCAAGCCGATGAAGATGCCCAACCACGCGCCGGTGATCACACCGCCGCCGAGCACCTTCGGCCACGTGAGCCGCCCGGTGACGCGTTCGACTTGCATCAGGTCGACGCCGACGATCGTCACCTGCTGGACCGGGAACTGTTGGTCGGCGAGGTAATCGACTGCGCGTTGAGCCTCCGCATAGGTGGGATACGAGCCGATCGGCCAACCCTTCGGCGGAGTGGGCAGCGACGGCCCGCGCGGGCCCGGCGCAGGCCTGTTCGGGTTCTGTCCCTGCGGGAATGGACTGGTCATCCGTCCTTGCTCCTCATCTGTGCGACGGGCCGGGCATAGTCTGCATAACCAACGCGTGTTACCGCATGATTGTGCCCCTAATTGCGCTCGACGGCGCCGACAGCGGCCCGTTCGACCTGCCCGTACGCTAGGTTGATCGCCATGACGACACCGGGTGATCCGGGCCAGCAGCCGTGGGAGAAGCAACCGCCCTCCGGAGCGTTCGAGCCGCCCCCGATCGAGCAGGGATACGGCGCCCAGCCGGGGTCTGCGCCGCCACCTTCTGGTTATCCGCCACCGCAGGGATACGGACAGCCGCCGGGATACGGGCAGGGATACGGCCAGCCGCCGTCGGGATACGGGCCGCCGCCGAGCACTCCCCCGTCGTACCCGCCCCCGGGCGGTTACGGCGCGCCGCCGCCCTACCAGCCCGGCTATCCCACGCCGCCGCAGTCACGCACAAACGGGATGGCAATCGGCTCACTGGTCTCCTCGGTGCTGGCCATTCCGCTGGCGTTCTTGTGCGGGATCTTCGGAGTGATAGCCGCGCTCGTGGGCGTGGTGCTGGGCATCGTCGCGATCAACCAGATCAAGCAGTCGGGCGAGGACGGCCGCGGGCTGGCGATCGCCGGCATCGCCGTCGGGGGTGTGACGCTGGCGCTTGCCGTCATCGTGATGATCGTCGGCATCGGCTGGTACGCGGCGAACATGTAGCGATGACCTACGACCCCAACGACCCGAACCGGCCCTTCGAATACCCGTCGCTGGAAGGGTATTCGGGCCCCCCAGCCAATCCGTATCAGCCCGTCGACTACCCGCAGAACTACCCGCCGCCGTCTGGCTATCCACAGTTCCCGCCGCCCTATCAGCCCTACGGCCAGCAGCCCTACGGCCAGCAGCCCTACGGCTACGACCCCTACGCGCAGCCGCCGGCCACCAGCGGCATGGCGATCGGCGCGCTGGTCTCGTCCCTGGCCGGGTTGCTGCTGTGCTTCTGCATGATTCCCTCGATCGTCGGCGTCGTACTGGGTGTCGTCGCGATGGGCCAGACCACCCGCACCGGTGAAACAGGGCACGGCATGGCGCTTGCCGCAGTGATCATCGGCGCAGTCACGATCGTGCTGGGCATCGGGTTCTGGATCATCGTCGCAGCCACGCCCGACGACACCACCAGCAGCTACTAGGCCGGCGGCGAGAACCGCTCGCCTTGCCGCATCATTCCGGCGGCCCGGCCCTTGGCAGCGATCACCAGAGCCATCTTGCGGCTGGCCTCGTCGAGCATCTCGTCGCCGAGCATCACCGCGCCGCGCGAACCGCCGGCCGCAGAGGTGTGCCACGCGTAGGTCTCCAGCACGAGCTCGGCGTGGTCGTACTCGTCTTGGCGCGGGCTGAAGATCTCGTTGCCCGCCGCGATCTGGTCGGGGTGCAGCACCCACTTGCCGTCGTAGCCCAGCGCCGCGCTCCGGCCGGCCACCCGCCGGAAACCGTCGACGTCGCGCACCTTCAGGTACGGCCCGTCGATGGCCGCGACGCCGTGCGTGCGCGCGGCGATCAGTATCGACATCAGCACGTGGTGATATGCGTCGCCGACGTCGTAGCCCTCCGGCTGTTCGCCGACCTGTTGGGCGCGCATGTTCAGGCTGGCGATCAGGTCCGCGGGTCCCAGGATCAGCGCCTGCACCCGCGGGCCGGCAGCGATCGCGTCGAGATTGCTGAGGCCGCAGGCGTTTTCGATCTGCGCCTCGATGCCGATACGCCCGGCTTCGAGCCCGAGCGTGAGCTCGAGTTGTGTGAGCAGCAGGTCGAGCGCGTGGATGTGCGAGGCCTCGGACACCTTCGGCAGCACGATGATGTCGAGCGCGGACCCGGCCTTCGACACCACCTCGATCACGTCGGTGTACGTCCACGGTGTCGTCCAGTCGTTGACACGCACGCCGCGCAACTGTCCCGACCACCCCGGCTCCGACAGCGCGATCGCCGCCTGCGTACGGGCGTAGGCTTTGGCGTCGACCGCGACGGCGTCTTCCAGGTCGAGGAACACCTCGTCGGCGGGCAGCGTCTTGGCTTTCTCGATCATCTTCGCGCTGCTGCCCGGCACCGAAAGACACGTCCGGCGGGGCCGGTACGCCGTCCGTTCAGTCTCATCCACGGGATTACTCCTACTCTTGCACTCATGGCGGCGGTGAACAGGGTCTACGCGGCGCGACTGG
Organism: Candidatus Sericytochromatia bacterium; assembly: GCA_050262635.1. Classification (GTDB taxonomy): domain Bacteria; phylum Actinomycetota; class Actinomycetes; order Mycobacteriales; family Mycobacteriaceae; genus Mycobacterium. The sequence goes on from JBLNEK010000068.1 coordinate 15,183, forward strand.
CAGGCATGGTCGTGCTCGGCCCCGACGGCGAGTCCATCGGCCGGGTACGCGACGTGGTGGTGAGCATCAGCATCGTGCGCCAGCAGCCGCGGATTCTCGGTCTCGTCGTCGAATTGCTAACCCGCCGAAGGATTTTCGTGCCGATCACACGTGTCACCGCGATCGAACCCAATGCGGTGATGCTGAACACGGCCAACGTCTCGATGCGCCGGTTCGCGCAGCGCCCGGGTGAAGTGTTAGTGCTGGGTCAGGTGATCGAAACGCGGGTGCACGTTGACGATCCCGAGCTCGAGCAGCTGGCCGGAATGGATGTGTTCGTCGTGGATCTGGGCATGGAGCAGACCCGCACCCGCGAGTGGGTGGTGACCAAGGTGGCGGTGCGAAGCCCGCGCCGGCTCGGGCGTCGCAGCAACATCTACGTCGTTGACTGGCAGCACGTCCAAGGTCTGACCCCGTCGGGGCTCGCGATGCCGGGCCAAGGCGTCGCGCAGCTGCTGCACGAGTTCGAAGACCAGCGCCCGATCGAGGTTGCCGAGGCGATCCGCGAGCTGCCCACCAAGCGCCGCGTCGAGGTGATCAACGCGCTCGACGACGAGCGGCTGGCCGACGTCCTGCAGGAGCTGCCCGAGGACGACCAGCGGGCGCTTCTGATGCAACTCGACACCGAGCGCGCCGCCGACGTGCTCGAAGCGATGGAACCCGACGACGCCACCGACCTGCTCCAGGTGATCAACCCGGTGGACCGGGAAATGCTTCTGCGCCGCATGGATCCCGAGGACTCCGAGCCGGTGCGCCGGCTGCTCAGCCACTCCCCCGACACCGCGGGCGGGTTGATGACCTCCGAGCCGGTGGTGCTGGCACCCGACACCACGGTGGCCGAGGCGCTGGCACGCGTGCGCGATCCGGACCTGACCCCTGCGCTGTCGTCGCTCGTGTTCGTCGTGCGACCCCCGACCGCCACCCCGACCGGCCGCTACCTGGGCTGCGTCCACCTGCAGCGGCTGCTGCGTGAGCCGCCGGCGGCGCTGGTCAGCGGCATGGTCGACACCGACCTGCCCAGCTTGACACCCGAATCGTCGTTGGCCGCAGTGACCCGGTATTTCGCTGCCTACAATCTCGTCTGCGGGCCGGTGGTCGACGAGCAGAATCACCTTCTCGGCGCGGTGACCGTCGACGACGTGCTCGATCACCTGCTGCCGGACGACTGGCGCCTGCGCTTCGAGGAGTCGGAACTTTCGACGAGCGCCGAGGGGGTGACATGAGCGCCAAGCGAGAAGCGCAGGCGGATCGCCCCATCAGCACCGTGTCGTCGCGTCAGCGGCTGGACACGCCGCGCACGTCACGCCGTCGGCTATCGCTGAACGTCGACGCCGATGCGGTCGGACAGTTCAGCGAATCCATAGCGCGGTTCCTGGGCACCGGCCGCTACCTCTTCTGGCAGACCGTGCTCGTCGTTGTCTGGATCGCGCTGAATCTCTTCGCGGCCACCCTGCGCTGGGACCCGTACCCGTTCATCCTGCTCAACCTCGCCTTCTCGACGCAGGCGGCCTATGCCGCACCTTTGATCCTGCTGGCGCAGAACCGCCAGGAGAACCGTGACCGCGTGGCCCTGGAAGAGGACCGCCGCCGGGCCGCCCAGACCAAGGCCGACACGGAGTATCTGGCCCGCGAGCTGGCCGCGCTGCGGCTGGCGATCGGGGAGGTCGCCACACGGGACTACCTGCGCCGCGAACTCGACGAACTGCGCGAGCTCATCGAACGGTCCCTGCCGGCGCAGCCGGACACCCCGGCAACGGGCGAGTTGGCGGACCGCCGAACCAAGCGCATCACTTAAGCCGCTGGACGTGGTGCGAAAGATTTCGGTGTGACCAATGTGCATCCAATCCTCCAGCGAATAGGTATGGTGATTCAGTTCACAGGCTGGTGCGCCGGCTCGCACGGCGCTTGCTCCGATGACGTCAGGACGGTGTGAGTGGACGAAGGGGGAGGCTCGGGGGCCCGCAGCGCCCTTGGGCGGGTGCGCCAACGGGTAACTCGGGTCGCTCGCACGCCCGCGACGGCGTTGGTCTTCGTCGTCGCTCCGGTGGTGTTCGCGGGTGCAGTAGCGGGCGCTCCCGCGCCGGCGCCGGTCATCCGCCCGCCCACCCAGGACGCCGACGTCATGCCGCTCGCCGCGGTGGCGCCCCACCCCGGCGACATCTCCGGTCCGTCCGTCATCGAGGTCAGCCGGCCGCCGTCCAACTTTCACGTGGCGGCCGCGTCCCTGTCGGCACCACCGCCCGCAATTGTCGTCAATTCGCCTGGCGCCCTTGGCATTCCGTCGATGGCGCTGTCGGCTTACCGCAACGCCGAGAAGATGATGTCGCTGGCGCAGCCCGGATGCGGGGTCAGCTGGAATCTGTTGGCGGGGATCGGGCGCATAGAGTCGTTGCACGCGAACAACGGCGCCACCGACGTCCGCGGGACGGCCGTGCGGCCCATCTACGGGCCGACGCTCGACGGCTCGCTGCCGGGCAACGAGGTCATCGTCCAGAGCATGGCCAACGGGCGGCCGACGTACGCACGGGCGATGGGCCCGATGCAGTTCCTGCCGGGGACGTGGGCCCGTTACGCCTCCGACGGGGACGGCGACGGAAAAGCCGACCCGCAGAACCTGTTCGACTCAGCACTGGCCGCCGGCCGCTACCTGTGCAGCGGCGGGCTGAACCTGCGCGACCAGTCGCAGGTGCTGAGCGCGATCCTGCGCTACAACAACTCGATGCCCTACGCGCGCAACGTGCTGGGCTGGGCGGCGGCGTATGCCACCGGCGTCGTTCCGGTCGACCTGCCGCCGATCACCGGGCCGGTGCCGCCGATGGGTGACGCCCACCTGGAAAGCGGTCCCGAAGGACTCGGACCCGGGTTGCCGCTCAACGTTCTCGGCTTACCGACTACGGACCCGATGTCGCAGATGCAGCTGGTGAACTTCGGCTCCACCGATGTGGCCAGCCAGATGCCGTCGTTCTTCCCGCCCGGCATGACGCCGAACCAGCCGGGGACGGCCCCGCCCGGATGCCCGACGCTGGTTTGCTTCGGCGCCAACTCGATGCCATCGGTGACGCCGCCGACCGCGACGCCGTTCGGGCCGCCGCTGCCCGGCATGGGACCCAGCAATCAGTGGCCCAGCGTGCTGCCCGGACCTGCGGCCGGCGCGCCGCTTCCCGGTCCAGCCGCAGCGATGCCTGCCGCCCCGGGAATGCCGGCCGCACCAGCCGCGCCTGGGATGCCTGCCGCGCCCGCAGCGCCGCCCTCTCCCGAGGCGCCGCAGCCTTTGCTGCCCTGGCTGGCACCGCCTCCGGCGCCAGAGCCCGCACCGGCGCCTCCGCCGGCGGCCGGGCCGCTACCCGGTCCAGCCGCCTGAGTAGCGCCCGTCCGCACCGAAGGACCCGCTCCGTAGACTCGTGGTGATGTCGGAGCAAATCGAGAGTGCCGATGAGCGCTCGCGCGAAGAGCAGCAGGCCGCCGTGCGCTCGGCGCTGGCCAAGGTGATCGATCCCGAATTGCGTCGGCCGATCACGGAATTGGGCATGGTCAAGAGCGTCACCGTCAAGCCCGACCACGGCGTGCACGTCGAGATCTACCTGACCACCGCGGCGTGCCCGAAGAAGACCGAGATCGCCGATCTGGTAACCCGCGTCGTCACCGACGTCCCCGGCACCGGGGCGGTCACCGTCGGCCTCGATGTGATGAGCGACGAGCAGCGCACGGAACTGCGCAAGATGCTGCGCGGCGACGCCCGCGAGCCGGTGATCCCGTTCGCCCAGCCGGGCTCGCTCACCCGGGTGTACGCGGTCGCGTCGGGCAAGGGCGGCGTCGGCAAGTCGAGTGTCACCGTGAACCTGGCCGCCGCGATGGCATCCCGTGGGCTCGCCGTCGGGCTGCTCGACGCCGACATCTACGGGCATTCGATACCGCGGATGATGGGCACCACTGACCGGCCCACCCAGGTGGAGTCGATGATCCTGCCGCCGGTCGCCCACGACGTGAAGGTGATCTCAATCGCGCAGTTCACCCAGGGCAACACCCCGGTGGTGTGGCGGGGCCCGATGCTGCACCGTGCGCTGCAGCAGTTCCTGGCCGACGTCTATTGGGGCGACCTGGACGTCCTGCTGCTGGACCTGCCGCCCGGCACCGGCGACGTCGCGATCAGCGTGGCCCAGCTGATCCCCAACGCGGAGATCCTGGTGGTGACGACGCCGCAGATAGCGGCCGCCGAGGTGGCCGAGCGGGCCGGCGCGATTGCCCTTCAGACCCGCCAGCGGATCGTCGGCGTGGTGGAGAACATGTCAGGGTTGCTGATGCCCGACGGGTCCGTCATGCAGCTGTTCGGCGAGGGCGGCGGACGCCAGGTCGCTGAGCGGCTGTCGCGCGCCGTGGGCGCCGACATTCCGCTGCTCGGCCAGGTTCCGCTCGATCCCGCGCTGGTGACCGCCGGGGATTCGGGCGTGCCGCTGGTGCTGTCCGCGCCAGACTCCGCCGCAGGCAAGGAGCTGCAGAAGGTGGCCGAGACGCTGGCGGCGCGCCGGCGCGGACTGGCGGGGATGTCGCTGGGCATCGACACCGCGCGCCGCTGAGGGGTGCATCGCCGCGAAATTGCAGTCCCCGCGGCCGCCACTTGCCCTTTTCCGCGGGAGGCAATTTCGGCGCAACTAGCTACGTCGCGTCGGTGTCGAAAGGTGTTGCGTCCGTTGTCTTCTGGGGCTTCGTCAGCGGAGTGTCCGGCGGTAGGTCGAATCGTTGCTCTTCGCGCAAGCGCTCATCGGCGGGCTTGTCGAACTTGCCGGTCAGAATCGAGTCGTCGCCGTCGAGCAGATGCTTGGTCAGCGCCGCACGCGGCGACATCCCGCGCAGCTTCTGCAGTTCGGCGAGCGGCTCGCGCAGGTCGTCGAAGTCGGGACCAAGCTCGTCGCGCAGGTTCTTCGTCGCGCCGCTGACATAGTCGCGGGCCTGGCGCAGCGCATCGGCCGACCACCTGATCGCGCCCGGCAGCCGCTCGGGACCGAGAACCACCAGCCCGACCACCACCAGCACGAGCATTTCGCCCCAGCCGACGTTGGCGAACATCAGCTGTCCGGCGCGGGAGTGACTGTCAACGTGACGCGCCGGCCGTCGCGCACCACCTCGATCGGCGCGGGCTGGCCGATCGTGAGCTGACGCACGGCAACGACGAACTCGTCGGCGTCGGCGACGTTGCGGTCGCCGACCTTGACCACCACGTCGTTCTCCAGGATTCCGCCCTTCTGGGCGGGGCCGCCGTCCTTCACGTTGGCCACCTGCGCCCCGGAGGCCACCGAGTTGCTGACCGAGCGCGCGGTCAGGCCGAGCGTCGGGTGGACGATCTTGCCGTCCTTGATCAGCGACTCGACGACCAGCTTCGCCTCGTTGATCGGGATCGCGAAGCCCAGCCCGCTGGCGCTGTCCGACAACGACTTTCCGGCGGTGTTGATGCCGATCACATGTGAGTCCATGTCGATCAGCGGGCCGCCCGAGTTGCCGTGGTTGATCGAGGCGTCGGTCTGCAGGGCGTCGATCACCGTGTCGGTGTCCGAGCCCTCCCCGGACAGCGGCACCGGCCGGTGCAGCGCGCTGATGATGCCCTGCGTGACGGTGCTGCGCAGCCCGAGCGGTGCACCTGCGGCGATCACCTCGTCGCCGACGCGGACCTTGTTCGAATCGCCGAACTGGGCGACCGTGAGGTTGTTGACGTTGTCGACCTTCAGCACGGCGAGGTCGGTCTTGGGGTCGCGGCCGACGAGGTTGGCCGGCACCTCCTTGCCGTCGTTGAACACCACAGTGATCTTGTACTGGCTTGGGCTGTTGGCCGCCTCGGAGATCACGTGGTTGTTGGTGACGATGTAGCCGCGGCCGTCGACGACGACACCGGAGCCCTGGGAACCCTCCTGGTCGCTGGTCGCCTCGACGGTGACGACGGAGTCGGCGACCGACGCCGCCACCTGGGCGAAGCGGCCCTCCGGCGGCTGGCTGCCGTTGGTGGACAGCGTGATCTTGGACGTCGTGAACGCCTCCACGACCTCTGCGGTCTTGCGGCCGACCCAGCCGCCGACGAACGCGATCGCCAGCGCGATCGCCGCGAGCACTGCCAGCGCCCGGTAAGACACCTTCCCGCCGAACAGCACGTCGCGCACGCCGAGCTTGCCTGCGGCCGGGCTCACCGGGGCGGGTTGGGGCTTCGGCAGCGCCGGGGCGGTCAGAGAGGCCGCCGCGCTGGGGTCCCGCCAGGGGTCCGCGGCGAGGTCGGCGTCGTCGTCACGCTCGCCATCGAGCGCGCCGGCGTCGGCGGGGTGACGTTGCAGCGGCTCGCCACTCTGATCCGGGCGACCGAAGGCTTCCGCGAGCACCGGGTCGGGCGGGGCGTTGCGCGGCGTGAACTCGCCCTGGTCGCGGTGCTTGTCGGCGCCCTGGAACGACCCGTCGACGCCGGGCGGGCGGCCGAATGCGCGGGTCGATGCCGGGTCGACCGGCGGTCGGGAGATCGGGCGCGGCGCAAGACGGGTGGAGGTGTTGCCTTCGCCGGAGGCGGACGGCTGCGTGCCGTCGGAGTTATCTCTGTTGGAGCTCACTGATTCCTCTTTGGGGCGCGGACGGCGTCCGGACTACATGCTTCGCACACGCGATGATCGGCGCGGAAGTGGTGTCCACACTACCGGCGTTTACGGCGGCCGCGCGGCATGCCCAAGTCGTTGGTTTCCGGCGCTGCCAGTCGGGCGGCGTCGTCGTCGGACTGGTTGGGGATCTGCGAAAGGGTGCCCAGCAGCGACGTCGGCACATCGATGGGTCGGGAGTGCCGCAACGCGGCGCGGGCTTGGCGTTGTGCGTCGACCTCGGCGGCGCACTGCGGGCACAGCGACAAGTGGTGTGCCGCGCGAAGGTGGGCGGTCATTCGCAGCTCACCGTCGACGAACGCGGCGATCGCCTCGGTCGACAGATGCTCGGTGGACCCGAATTGACGGGGCGCGCCGACGGGGGCGTCGCTCTGTGAGGCGAACTGCGATGGCAACCAGGAGAACGCCCGGCGAAAGACGTGTCCTCGATGGGCCATGCTGCCTCCTCTCGGCGCCCCGGCTACACCGAATGTAGCGCGCGTCACGCCGATGATCAGGCCGACTCGAGGAGGAGCTCCTCGCTGCTGCCGCGGGCAGCGAGGTAGTCCCGCAATGCCTGACGTCCGCGGTGGATACGGCTGCGCACGGTGCCGAGCTTGACGCCGAGCGTCGCGCCGATCTCCTCGTAGGACAGGCCTTCGACGTCACAGAGGACCACGGCCGCGCGGAACTCCGGCGGCAGCGAGTCCAGCGCGGCCTGCAGGTCGGGCCCCAGCCGCGAGTCGTGGTAGATCTGCTCGGGGTTGGGCTCGTCGGCAGGCACGCGGTCGTAGTCCTCGGGCAGCGATTCCATCCGGATTCGCGCGCGCCGGCGCACCATATCGAGGAACAGATTCGTCGTGATCCGGTGCAGCCAACCCTCGAACGTGCCGGGCTGGTAGTTCTGTAGCGAGCGGAACACCCGGATGAACGTCTCCTGGGTCAGATCCTCGGCGTCGTGCTGGTTGCCCGACAGCCGGTAGGCCAGGCGGTAGACCCGGTCGGCATGCTGACGGACGAGCTCATCCCACGACGGCATGGTGCTCTTGTCGCCGGTGGCGTCGAACACCGCGGTACCCTGCGGCTCGTCGGGTTGCTCAACCCAGCCGGATTCATAGGGACGCTCGAAATGGGACATGCTCGCCGGCGTAGCGGTCGGCGAAGGGGTGCGGGTCGTGGGATCCTCCAGCTCCGGGTGACACAACTCTGAGCGACACAAGTCGTCAAAGCGGCCAACGTCGATGTCGTTGGGACTATTCCCGCCGCGCCCGTCCGCGTAAACCATGCGCTTACCGTTGCGCATGCCCGTGTGGCCGATATATGAGCGACCTGAGCGTTGCCTGAGAAACCGGGCCGCGGCGGGCGCTGGCTGGGCGGACGGACCAAGATCTGTTCTCATGACCCGGCGTGTCGCGCCGGGCGCGCCTGCGGACCTGGGGCCTGCTTTGGTTCTACGCTGCGGGCATGGCTGAGCTGACAATTCTGGGGCATGCGGAGGACTCGATCACCGAGGACCCGATCGTCGCGGCGGCCCGCGACCGGGCAGTCGACGCCGGCGCCGGAGCCGTCACGCCCGCGGTGGGCGCGTTGCTCTCAGTGCTGGCCCGGCTGTCGGGCGCTAAGGCGGTCGCGGAGGTGGGCACCGGGGCCGGTGTCAGCGGCCTGTGGCTGTTGTCGGGCATGGCCGACGACGGGGTGCTGACCACGATCGACGTCGAGCCCGAGCATCAGCGACTGGCCAAGCAGGCATTCGCCGAAGCAGGGATAGCGCCCTCGCGCACCCGCGTGATCGCAGGGCGGGCCCAGGAGGTGCTGCAGCGACTCGCCGATGAGTCCTACGACCTCGTGTTCGTCGACGCCGACCCGGTGGACCAGCCCCAGTTCATCGGTGAGGGCATTCGGCTGCTGCGGGCGGGCGGCGCGATCGTCGTGCACCGCGCCGCGCTGGGTGGGCGCGCCGGCGACCCGTCGGCAACCGACAACGAGGTGGCCGCGGTGCGCGAGGCCACACGGCTGATCGCCGAAGACGAGCGGCTGACGCCGGTCCTGGTGCCACTCGGCGACGGCGTTCTGGTCGCCGCGCGCGACTGAGGCGTATTGACTAGCGGATCGGCAGGCCGGTCAGCGCCCGGGCCATGACGAGCCGCTGAATCTCGCTGGTGCCTTCGAAGATCGTGAAGATCTTCGCGTCGCGGTGCATGCGCTCCACCGGGTAATCGCGGGTGTAGCCGTTGCCGCCGAGGATCTGGATCGCCTCGTCGGTGACGTACACCGCGGTCTCGCTGGCGACCAGCTTGGCCATCGAGCCCTCGGCGGACGTAAACGGCTTGTTGTTGCGGTGCATCCAGCCGGCCCGCCAGACCAAGAGCCGCGACGCGTCGATGCGCCACTTCATGTCGGCGAGCTTGAACGCGATCGCCTGGAACTCGCCGATCTTGCGGCCGAATTGCTCACGCTGGCAGGAATATTCGAGTGCGTACTCGTAGGCCGCTCGCGCGACGCCGAGCGCCATCGCGCCGACCGCAGGGCGGGTGCGCTCGAAGGTCATCATCGCGGCCTGGCTCGAGGTGCGCTTGCCCTCCCGTGCCTTGGCGATGCGCTGCTCGAAGCGCTCCCGGCCACCCAGGATCAGCCGGCCGGGGATTCGCACGTCGTCGAGAACCACCTCGGCGGTGTGCGACGCGCGGATGCCGTGCTTCTTGAACTTCTGTCCTTGAGACAGGCCCGGCGTTTCGGGCGGGATGACGAACGTCGCCTGGCCGCGCGTGCCCAACTCGGGGTGCACCGATGCGACGACGACGTGCACGTTGGCGATGCCGCCGTTGGTGGCCCAAGTCTTCGTGCCGTTGAGCACCCATTCGTCGGCGGCTTCGTCGTAACGCGCCCGCGTCCGGACCGCGCCGACATCAGACCCCGCCCCCGGCTCCGACGAGCAGAACGCCGCGACTTTGGGATCGCCAGGAATGCCGAACATCTGGGGCAGGAACTCACCGACCTGCTGAGGGGTGCCACTCGCCGCCAGCGCGGCCGCAGCCAGGCCGGTGCCCAGCACCGAGAGCCCGATGCCGGCGTCGCCCCAGAACATCTCCTCGAACACCGCGAGCATGCCGATGCCGGTGGGTTCGGCAGCCATCTGCGTGAACAACTCGGGCGTGTACAAGCCGACCTTGGCCGCCTCGGCGATGATCGGCCACGGTGTCTCTTCCCGCTCATCCCATTCCGACGCGGCGGGCCGGACCACCTCGGCGGCGAACTCGTGCACCCAATCGCGAACGTGCACAACTTCTTCGGAGAGCTCCAACGAGAACTCTGCGCTCATGTTTGACGTCCCTTCGCCTGAACCGAGGCGTGCCTTCCGACGCGGTGGCTGGCTGTGCATCTGAAGTGTCCGCCGCAGACTAGCTGATAGTAAACGCTCGTACACTCACGATGCCAACACACGACTGGCTTCAGTGGCGCCTGGCATAGATGTGGTACCCACGTTGGCTAGCGATGCAGCCTTGACGATGTACTGAACGCGCGTTTAGTCTATTAAACGTGCGTTCAGAAGACATGACGGCGGTGGCAAAAATCCGCGATGCCGCCATCGACCAATGGGGCCGGCATGGGTTCCACGTCAGCCTGCGGGCCATCGCCGAGGCTGCGGGCGTGAGTGCCGGGCTGGTGATCCACCACTTCGGTTCGAAGGAAGGCCTGCGCAAGGCGTGCGACGAATACGTCGCTGAGGAGGTCCGCAGCGCGAAGTCCGAGTCACTCCGCTCGGCGGACCCGTCGACGTGGTTCGCCCAGATGGCCGAGATCGATTCGTACGCGCCCATGATGGCCTACCTGGTGCGCAACATGCAGGCTGGCACGGGACTCGCCGAGACGCTCTGGCAGCGGATGATCGACAACGCCGAGGAATACCTGGAGGAAGGCGTGCGCGCAGGAACGCTCAAGCCCAGCGCCGACCCGAAGGCCCGGGCGAAGTTCCTGGCGTTGTCCGGCGGCGGCGCATTCCTGCTGTACCTGCAGATGCACGACAACCCGACCGACATGGCGGCGGTCCTGCACGACTACAGCGAGGAGATGGTGCTGCCGGCACTCGAGGTGTACAGCTACGGGCTGATGACGGACACCACGATGTACGACGCGTTCGTCGCGCAAAGACAGGAACGATCCACCGAGCCAGGGGAAAGGTCATGAACGAGATGCCTGCGGTCGAAATCTGTGGCCTGACAAAGAATTTCGGGACAGTAAGAGCACTCGACGGATTCGACATGACGGTGCACGCGGGCGAGGTGCACGGCTTCCTGGGACCCAACGGAGCCGGGAAGTCGACGACGATCCGGGTGCTGCTGGGCCTGGTGCGCGCCGACTCAGGGACGGTTCGCGTGCTCGGCGGCGACCCGTGGACTGACGCGGTAGGGCTGCACCGCCAGATCGCCTACGTGCCCGGCGATGTCACGCTGTGGCCGTCGCTCACGGGTGGCGAGATCATCGATCTGCTGGGCCGCATGCGCGGTGGCATCGACCAGAAGCGACGTGACGAGCTGATCGAGCGCTTCGACCTCGACCCGCGCAAGAAGGCGCGCACCTACTCGAAAGGCAACCGGCAGAAGGTCTCGCTGGTCTCCGCGTTCTCGTCGAAGGCCCGGCTGCTGCTGCTCGACGAGCCCAGCAGCGGCCTGGACCCGTTGATGGAGAACGTCTTTCAGCAGTGTGTCAACGAGGCCCGTGAGCAGGGCGCAACGGTCCTGCTGTCCAGTCACATCCTCGGCGAGACCGAGGCACTGTGTCAGCGCATGACGATCATCCGGGCGGGCAAGACGGTGGAAAGCGGGACGCTGGAGTCGATGCGCCACCTCAGCCGCACCTCGATCCGGGCGGAGATGATCGGCGACCCGGGCGACATCAGCCGTATCGACGGCGTCGAAGACGTGACGGTTGAGGGCAATACCCTGCGGGCGCAGGTGGACGCCGACAGTCTGGGCGAACTCGTCCGGGTGCTGGGCAACGCCGGAGTGCGCAGCCTGACCAGCCAGCCGCCCACCTTGGAAGACCTCTTCTTGCGCCACTACAACGTGGACGGCGACAGGCAGAAGGTGACCGCATGAGTACCGCGACCTTGGAGCGTCGTCACGCTCACGAACTGCCGGCGGGCGGCTCGCTATTCTCCGGCACGACCGCTCTGCTCCGGCTGTACTTGCGCCGGGACCGGATCGTGCTGCCGCTGTGGGTGCTGTTGCTCTCGGTGCCGCTGGCCACCGTTTACATCGGCAGCATCGAGGCCGTCTACCCCGCCCAGGCGGAGCGCGCGGCGTTCGCCGCGACGATCATGGCCAGCCCGGCCCAGCGCGCGCTGTACGGCTGTGTCTACAGCGATAGCCTTGGCGCCGTAGGACTGTGGAAGGCCGGCATGTTCCACGTGCTCATCGCGGTGGCCGTCATCCTGACGGTCATCCGCCACACCCGCGCGGACGAGGAGACCGGTCGCACCGAGCTGATCGACTCGACGGCCGTCGGCCGCTACGCCAGCTTGACCGCCGCGCTGATCCTGGCATCCGGCGCGTCGGTCCTGACCGGGGTGATCGGTTTTGCGGGGCTTCTCACCACCGACGTGCCAGCGGCCGGGTCGCTGGCGTTCGGCCTTGCGCTGGCGTGTTCGGGTCTGGTGTTCACCGCGGTGGCCGGCGTCGCCGCGCAGCTGTCGCCGAGTGCGCGCTTCGCCCGGGGGGTGGCATTCACGGCGCTCGCCTTCGCATTCACGCTGCGCGCCATCGGCGACGCCGGATCCGGTGCCGTGTCGTGGCTTTCGCCGCTGGGCTGGTCGCTGCAGGTGCGTCCGTACGCCGGCGACCGTTGGTGGGTGCTGGGCCTACACCTGGCGACGGCGGCCGTGCTGGTCGCCGTCGCATACCGGCTGCTGGCGCGTCGCGACGTGGGCGCCGGGCTGATCGCCGAACGCCCCGGGCCGGGACAGGCGCGACCGTCGCTGCGCGGGCCGCTGAGCCTGGCCTGGCGGCTGGACCGCGGTGCGGTTGTGTTGTGGACGGTCGGACTGTTCCTGTACGGGCTGGTGATCGGAAGCGTCGTGCACGGGATCGGCGACGAGATCGGCAATGCGTCGGCGCGCGACATCGTCACCCGGCTCGGCGGCACGGGTGCCCTCGAGCAGGCGTTCATCGCGGTGGCCTTCAACATGCTCGCGATGGTGGCGTCGGCGTTTGCGATCTCGCTCACACTGCGGCTGCACCACGAGGAGTCGAGCATGCGGGCTGAGACGCTGCTGGCCGGCGCGGTGAGCCGGACTCGCTGGCTCACAAGCCATTTCGTTATTGCACTCGCGGCATCGGCAGGTGCGCTGGTGATCGCCGGGCTGACTGCGGGCGTGACATACGGCGCCGCGGCCGGCGACATCGGCGCCATGCTGCCGATGGTGCTGGGCACCGCGGTGGTGCAGCTTCCGGCAGTGTGGCTGCTGGCCGCGGTCACTCTGGCGCTGTTCGGTTTCGTCCCTCGCTTCACGCCGGTGGCATGGGGCGTGCTGGTGGCGTTCGTTGCGCTGTTTCTCCTTGGTTCGCTGTCCGGCTTCCAGCAGTGGGTGCTCGACCTCGAACCATTCGCGCATACCCCGCGCGTGGGGACAGGCGATTTCGCCGTCGGGCCGTTGATCTGGCTGCTCGCGATCGACGTCGTCCTCGCAGCGGCGGGTGCGCTCGCGTTCCGCCGCCGAGATCTGCGGTGAGACAATGGGAATCGCGTTTCGAACATTGGCGACGTCGGTAGTCGGGCTCGTCTTTCTGGGTCTGGTGCTGTTCCTGCCGGCCGGAACCTTCGACTACTGGCAGGCATGGGTGTTCATCGCGGTGTTCACCATCGCGACGATGGGACCGAGCATCTATCTTGCCGTGAAAGACCCTGCGGCACTTCGCCGCCGCATGCACGCGGGTCCGGCGGCGGAAACCCGGATGACGCAGAAGATCGCCATCACCGGAGTCTTCGTCACCGGCATCGCGGGTATGGTGGTCAGCGCGCTGGACTACCGGTTGGGCTGGTCCGCCGTGCCGGTGTGGCTGGTCATCATCGGAGACGTGCTGGTCGCGTTCGGGCTGATTATGGCGGAGTTCGTCGTCATCCAAAACAGCTACGCCGCTGCCAATATCACCGTCGAACAGGGCCAGGAGCTGGTGTCCAGCGGGCTGTATGCCCTTGTGCGCCATCCCATGTACGTCGGCGCGCTGATCATGTCAGTGGGGACGCCGCTGGCGCTGGCCTCCTATTGGGGGCTGCTGACACTCGTTCCGGCCTTGGCGCTGCTGGCAGTGCGCATACTCGACGAGGAAAAGGCACTCGCACAGGAGTTGCCCGGATACCGTGACTACATGGAGGGCGTGCGCTACCGGCTGCTGCCGTACGTGTGGTGAGTCCGTGGAGTTCCTGACCGGCTTCGGGCTGGCCACCGCGGCCGGCCTCAATGCCTACATCCCGATGCTGATACTCGGTCTGCTCGCGCGCTTCACCGACTTCGTCTCCCTGCCGCCGGCATGGGTGTGGCTCGAGAACGGGTGGGTGCTGACGATCCTCGCCGCCCTGCTGGCCGTCGAGGTGGTGGCCGACAAGATCCCGGCGCTAGACAGTGTGAACGACGTGGTGCAGACCGTCATTCGTCCGACGGCGGGCGGCATCGTGTTCGGCTCCGGCACCGCCGCGCAGACCGCCGCCGTCAGTGACCCGGGCGCGTTCGCGCGGTCGGGCCAATGGGTCCCGGTCGCGGTCGGAGTCGTCGTCGCGTTGGTCGTCCACCTGACCAAGACCACCGTGCGCCCGGCGGCCAATGTCACCACCGCCGGCGTCGCCGCTCCAGTGCTCAGCACCATCGAGGACATCGTCAGCACCGGATTGGCGATCGTCGCGATCGTGGTGCCGCTGCTGGTGCTCGTGATCGTGGCGGCGATGGTGTGGGCCGCGATCAAATTGCTGCGGCGCCGACGGCGTAAGACGTCGACGAAAACGAAACCAAGGTCGTGATTTGCGCCTGATCGACGACGGGAACTCGGCTTCGCGCAACGCTTAGATCCAGATGCCCTTGCCCACGGCGACGACCCCGCCGGCACTGACCGCGAAGCGTTCCCGGTCGCGCTCGAGGTCCACGCCGACCATCTCTCCCGGCCCTACGACGACGTTCTTGTCGAGGATCGCGTGCCGCACCACCGCGCCGCGGCCCACGCGCACGCCCGGCATCAGGACGCTGCCCTCGACGATCGCGCCGTCATCGACCACGACGTTGGAAGACAGCACCGAGTTGCGCACCGAGGCCGCCGACACGATGCTGCCGGCGCCCACCACCGACTCCTGAGCTGAGCCGCCGTTGACGAACTTCGCCGGCGCCAGGTTCTCCGACTCGCCGCGGATCGGCCAGCGCTTGTTGTACAGGTTGAAGATCGGGTGCACCGACACCAGGTCCATGTGCGCGTCGTAGAACGCGTCGAGTGTGCCGACGTCGCGCCAGTAGCCGCGGTCGCGCTCGGTGGCGCCGGGCACCTCGTTGTTGGCGAAGTCGTAGACCGCGGCGCGTCCGTCGGCGACCAGCCGCGGGATGATGTCGCCGCCCATGTCGTGGTCGGAGTTGTCGTCGTCGGCGTCGGCGCGCACCGCGTCGATGAGCACCTTGGTGGTGAAGATGTAGTTGCCCATCGACACGTACGTCTGGCTGGGGTCGTCGGGCGTGCCGGGCGGGTCGGCGGGTTTCTCGACGAAATCGCGGATGCGGCCGGACTCGTCAGAGTCGATGCAGCCGAACGCCGTTGCCTCCGCGCGCGGGACGCGGATGCCCGCCACCGTCGCGCCCGCTCCGCTCTCGATGTGGAACTGCAGCATCTGCTCGGGGTCCATCCGGTACACGTGGTCTGCACCGAACACCACGATGTAGTCCGGATCCTCGTCGTAGATCAGGTTCATCGACTGGTAGATCGCGTCGGCGCTGCCCGTGTACCACCGCGGCCCGAGGCGCTGCTGCGCCGGCACCGGAGTGATGTACTCGCCGGCCAGGCCGGAGAGCCGCCAGTTCTGGGAGATGTGCCGGTCCAGGGAGTGAGACTTGTACTGGGTGAGAACACAGATCCTCAGATAACGGGCATTGACGAGGTTTGACAGCACGAAGTCGATGAGGCGGTAGGCACCGCCGAAGGGAACTGCCGGTTTAGCCCGGTCGGCGGTAAGCGGATAAAGCCTCTTACCCTCTCCGCCAGCGAGTACAATGCCCAACACATGCGGCAATTCCCTCATGCCTAGAACCTATCCGTACTCGTTGACTGCGGCCAGAATTCCCCGGAACTCACCTGCCCCAAACGCCGCCGCGGCACACCCGTGTGCGTGGTCAGACGCGCGGCACTACGGTCGTGAGCTATGCGGGTGGCGATGATGACGCGGGAGTATCCGCCGGAGGTGTACGGGGGCGCCGGAGTTCACGTCACCGAGCTCGTCGCCCAGCTGCGCAAGCTATGCGAGGTCGACGTGCACTGCATGGGTGCGCCCCGCCACGGCGTGCACGTGCACCAGCCCGATCCCGCGTTGCGCGGGGCTAATCCGGCGCTCGCGACACTGTCGGCGGATCTCGTGATGGCCAATGCCGCCTTCGAGGCGACGGTCGTGCACTCGCACACGTGGTACACCGGGATGGCCGGTCATCTCGCCGCGCTGCTGTACGGGATTCCGCATGTGCTGACCGCGCATTCGCTGGAGCCGTTGCGGCCGTGGAAGGCGGAGCAGCTGGGCGGCGGATACCGGATCTCGTCGTGGGTCGAGCGCACTGCGGTCGAGGCCGCGGACGCGGTGATCGCGGTCAGCTCCGGCATGCGTGAAGACGTGCTGAGCACGTATCCGGCGCTGGACCCGAGCCGGGTCCATGTGGTGCGCAACGGAATCGACACCGACGTGTGGTACCCGGTGCATCCGCCCGCCGGCGAGTCCGTACTGTCCGAGCTCGGCGTCGACGTCGAGCGGCCGATCGTCGCGTTCGTCGGCCGCATCACCCGGCAGAAGGGCGTGACGCACCTGGTGTCGGCAGCACACGGGTTCGCCGAGGACGTGCAGTTGGTGTTGTGCGCAGGCGCGCCGGACACCCCCGAGATCGCCGCCCAGGTCACCGAGGCGGTGCAGAAGCTGTCCCGCGCCCGCACCGGCGTGTTCTGGGTCCGAGAGATGCTGCCGATCGGCAAAGTACGCGAGATACTCTCGGCTGCAACGGTTTTCGTGTGCCCATCGGTGTATGAACCGCTGGGGATCGTCAATTTGGAGGCGATGGCCTGCGCGACGGCGGTGGTCGCCTCCGCTGTGGGCGGTATTCCGGAAGTGGTTGCCGACGGGCAAACCGGACTGCTGGTGCACTACGACGCGGGTGAGCCGGCGCGTTTCGAAATTGGGTTGGCGGATGCTGTCAACACGCTGATCGCCGATCCGCAACGAGCGGAACGTTTCGGCCGGGCGGGACGGCAACGGTGCATCGACGAGTTCTCGTGGGCTCGCATTGCCGAACAGACGCTGGAGATCTACCACAAGGTGACCGTGCAGTAGACCTCGCCGGAGGGTTTAGCTGGTGACGCCCTTCAGTTCGTCACCCAGAGCGGCGGCCTCTTCGGGAGTGAGTTCGACGACGAGCCGGCCACCGCCCTCCAGCGGTACTCGCATCACGATGCCGCGCCCCTCCTTGGTTGCTTCCAGCGGACCGTCACCGGTCCGGGGCTTCATCGCCGCCATCGAGCGCTCCCTCCAGACTGCACGTTCACGCTCCCATTGTTCCTTATCCCGGCGCTTCGGTGTGCAAAGACCCCGCTAAGAGGCCTTGTCGGCAGCCGGCGGGACCCAGCACGACTGCAGATGGTCGTCGACCATGCCGGTGGCTTGCATCAGCGCGTAGGCGGTGGTGGGACCGACGAAACGGAATCCGCGGCGCTTGAGCTCCTTGGCCATCGCGGTGGATTCCGGACTCATCGACGCCACGTCGGCGAGGCTTTTCGGCCGCGGCCTGTTCGGCGGGGCGAACGACCACAGCAGGTCGGAGAGGTCGACGTCGAGGGACACGGCCGCGCGCGCGTTGCTGATCGTTGCGTCGATCTTCGCGCGGTTGCGCACGATGCCGGGGTCGGCCATCAGCCGCGCTACGTCACGCCCGGTGTAGCGCGCGACCCTATCGACGTCGAAGCCGTCGAACGCGCGACGGAAGTTCTCCCGCTTGCGCAGGATGGTCAGCCACGACAGCCCACTTTGGAAGGCCTCCAACGACATTCGCTCGAACAGCGCGTCCCGTCCGCGCAGGATCCGGCCCCACTCGTAGTCGTGGTAGTCGCGGTACACCTGCCCGCCGGTCACGGCCCACGCGCAGCGCACGCGGTCGTCGTCAGTCACGTGTCTTTTCGGCGTCGCTGTCCTCTGCTCGTTCATCGCGCAACGCCCGCAACGCAGACACCTGCCCGCGCAGCAACTCGATCTCCCTGCCCAGCCGGTCGAGCACCCAGTCCACTTCGCTGGTGTTGTAGCCGCGCAGGGTCTGGGTGAACTTGACGGCGTCCACGTCGGCCGCGGTGATACCCGACGCGGGCAGCGCGGTCGCGGTGGTGGCTCGCGGCAGCGGCGGCAGTGGCTCGCCGCGGCCGAACACGGCGGAAGCGATCACGAAAAGCAGCCCGGCCACGAGCACCAGCACCAGCAGGTACAGCAGGATCAGTGTCACGGTACCGATCCTGCCATCAGCCGTCGGCCCTCATTGAGACTCACGTTTGGCAGGCCCGCACTCGCACTTTCGCGGCGAAACGTGAGTTTCGCCGATCGGCTAGCGCAGTGAATTCATCGGCGGGCGGTCGTCCAGGCGGACTTCGGAGACCCGCGGCGTGAAGTCGGCCCCGTCAGCGAAGAACTGGGTGATGCCGACGCCGGAGTCCAGCACCCCGCATCGTGACAGCAGGGTGGCGACGACCTGGCGGCTCATCGCCGAGAGCTCGGTCAGCGGGCGGTTGCGGTGCGCGCGCACCCCGAGGTTCACCTGGGCGATCGCGTCCAGGCCGAGCCGGTCGTAGGTGTCGATCAGCAGGCCGATCTCCACGCCGTAGCCCGGTGCGAACGGCACCGACGTCAACAGCTGGCGGGTGCCGGCGTACTCACCGCCGAGCGGTTGCAGCACGCAGGACAGCTCCGGGCGCAGCGCCGCCAGCAGCGGACGCGCGACCAGCTGGGTGACCCGCCCGCCGCCGTTGGCGTCCTCGCTGCCGCTGACCTTCAGCGGCCGGCGGTAGAAGCCCTTCACCAGGTGGACGCCGTCGGCAGTGAGCAGGGGCCCGACCAGCTTCGGCACGAACATCGGGTCGGGGTCGATCAGGTCGGAGTCGACGAACGCGACGATGTCGCCCGTCGTGACGGCCAGCGACCGCCACAGCGCCTCGCCCTTGCCGGGTTGGGGTTCCAGTTCCGGCAGCGCCTGCTCGCGGCTGACCACGCGCGCCCCGGCGGTGAGCGCACGGATCGCGGTGTCGTCGGTGGAGCCCGAGTCGAGCACCACGAGCTCGTCGACCAGGCCGCCGAGCATCGGCGCGATGCTCTCGACGACCGACGCGACGGTCTCCTCCTCATTGAGCGCGGGCAGCACGACGGACACCGTGCGCCCGGCCTTGGCGGCCTCGAGTTCGCCGACGGTCCAGGTGGGCCGGCTCCAGCTGCGTTGGGCCAGCCATTTCTCGGTGGTGAAATCGGTGCGCTCCGGCGCGGTCGTCATGCCAGCCCCCTCACCGTGCGCGCCGGCCGGCGCGCAC
>JBLNEK010000069.1:0-18508 GCA_050262635.1 Candidatus Sericytochromatia bacterium
CGGCAGTGTCATCGTGGCCCTCTTCGAGCGACCGACATTGGCCGTCACCTCGGCCCCCGCCGAGTCCCTTCAACGAACACCCATCGGGCATCCGCAGAAAGGATGGTGCCCTAGTGACCGGCTGGCCGGGGACCGGCTCTGCATCAGCTGAAGGAACGCCGCGCTTGTGAAGAACCAGGAGCCGGCAAAGCACAGCGCGTTGGTGGCTGTGGCACTCACGGCGGCCGAGAACCCAGGCGCGGTGCCGATGGCGAACAACGCCGACCCGATCATGAAGAGCCAGCACTGCCGCCACAGCGTCATTTCCGACACCCTAGGGTGAGGGGCGACCGTGAAGGCCAGCAAGCTCGTCACCGCCAAACCGAAGAAGAAGTGCTGCCGCAGCCAACCGCGGTGCAAGCGGTGCCCGTTCGTCATCGCCGCACTGCGCAAGGCCGATCACGCCGGTGTGCGCGGCAAGGATCTCAACAAGATTTACAAGCGGGCGCGGCGCAAATGACCTCTCAACCGGATAGCAGAAGAACCCCGGCGGTGGTTAGCGCGACCACCTTTACCGACTCGAGGCCGACGTAGGCGTAGTGCCCGCGGGAGCGACGAGGTGCGTGGTCGCCCGCAAGCACCGCGTCAGAGCGACGCGTCAACCGCGGACGCACGAACACTAGCTGGATCGCCAGCGCGACGACCGCGACGGCGGGCGCCACCACGAGGCCGACGTGGAGGCGGCTCAATGCCAGCGCGATGGCGATGACCAAAGCGAACACCACTTCGGCGGCGTTGAGCGCTCGGAACACTAGACGGCCGATTCCGAGACCGATCGGCAACGTGACCCCCGGCGCCCGGAACTTCAACGGCGCTTCGAGGAACGAGATCGCGAGCACCATCCCGAGCCAGACGAAGACGAAAGCGACTGCCACCGCAGGACCGAAGTTCATTTGTCTTCTCCCTCAGTCGTGAGCCGGGCCAGACACAGGTCTGGCTCGACGAACGGCTCCAGCCGATCGACCGTGATGCGGGCGTTCCACGTCTCCAGCGCGCCTCTCATCAGGCCGAGGTGGATCGGGCATACCACTGCGGGACTGTGCTGCGCGATTTCGAGGAACGGGCAATGTCGCAGGCCCACCGTGTGGTCGTCGGTGCGCTCCGGGGCGAACCCGAGGTCATCGAGCAGGTCGACGAGGCGATGCACCCCCGTGCCCGCCTGGTCGGCTGAGGCCAGAGCCCGGCCGAAGGCATGACCGGCGTCGAGCGCCTTGGCGCCGGCGTCGGGATCATTCGCGAGGGAGAACGTGAGGATCTCGGCGAGCATCCGATAGCGCCGGGGGCCTGCCGGGTCCATACCGCGGACCGCGCGGAATAGCAGCGGCGGGCGGCCGGGACGCCGGCGATGGGGCAACACGCGCTCGACGCGACCGTCGGCGAGAAGCTTGTCGAGGTGAAACCGCACGGTGTTCGGATGCACTCGCAGCTGCCGGGCAATCCGGTCGATCGTCACCGGCTCGCCCGCCGACTTCAGCGCGGCCAGCACGTCGGTGCGACGAGCGCCGGCTTGGTCGGACACCATGGCCTAGAGTTTACACAAGACATAGTTGTAAAAACCGGGAGGGACATGGCTGCACCCACCGATGTGGCGTCGCGCGCCGACGTCGAGGCACTGCTGTGGCGCTTCTACGGCCGGGTACTCGTGGACGATCTTCTGGCCGAGCCGTTCGCCGAGATCCGGAGCAAGGGTCTCGCGGCGCATATCCCGGTGATGTGCGACTTCTGGGAGACGGCGCTGTTTCGCGCCGGGCTCTACCGCGGTAACGCCCTACAGGTGCATCGCCACGTCCATGACGGTCATCGGTTGTCCGACAGCCACTTCATGCGCTGGCTCGAACTATGGTGCGACACAGTCGATGAGATGTATGCGGGACCGGTCGCAGAACGCGCCAAGGTGCAGGGGACCAGAATCGCGAGATCGCTACACCTGCGCCTCACCGGCACAGGGTCGCCCGAGTTGGACGCACAGGTACGCAGGAAGGCCCAACTCTTCCGTTAATGTCCCCGCCCGGGCTTGAAATTCTTCTTCCCGTTGCCGCCCTTGTTTCCCGGTTTGCCGCTATTGCCGTCGGTTGAGCTCTGGTCCACTTGAGTGACCGGTTGTTGTACGACCGGCGGTTGCGGCGGAGGACTAAGTGGTGTCGCCGGGAGCGGCACCGATGTGCTCGTGCTCACCGGCGCCGGCTCGCTTGATGACGACGTGCTCAGCATCAGAAAGGCCGCCGCGACGACGAGCAGAGCGAGAGCTGCGGCGACACCTACCGCCGTCGTCGATCGGTTCGTTGGCCGACGGCGCCGGCGTCCCATCGGCGCGATGTATGTGCCTGGTGCAGCGAACGTGCCGAGCGGCGAGGGGACGGGCGGCCCCGGAAGCGCCCGTGTCGCCGGATGCGTCGCGGCGACCGAAGGCGGGCGGCTCCAATTGTTTGGCTTGCCGCCGTTTAGCGCAGCCCTCATCTCGTCGGCACTGTTGAAGCGCCGGCTGGGATCTCGTGCCATCGCTCTTTCGATGACCGCGATCAACTTTGGATCGACGTCGGGGCGTTCCAATTTCAATGGCGGTGGCTGGTCGTTGAGAATCGCGTGGGCCATCGCGGCAATATTGTCTTCCGCACGGAAGGGACGATGCCCCGCGAGAGCCTCGTAGCCGACGACGCCCACGGCGTAGAGGTCGTCGGCCGCGGACGCCGGCGCTCCCGCTATCCGCTCCGGGCTCAGGTACGCCAATGTTCCGACGATTTGTCCGGTCGCCGTGTGGGCTGCGGCAGGCGTTTTCGCGATACCGAAGTCGGCTACCTTCACGCCGTCTCCCCAGGCCGCGGCGAGGATGTTGCCCGGTTTGACATCCCGGTGGAGGACGCCGCTGGCATGTGCTGTTCCCAGCGCCGCTAGTACGTTGTCCAGCACGGAGCGAACTCGCTGTTCCGGCAGCGGCCCGCGCGCGATCTCGTCGGCCAGGGTGGGACCCGGCAACCGCTCCATCACGATGAACGGTGTCCCGTTCTCCTCGCCGCAATCATGCACCGAGACGATGTTGGCGTGACTCAAGCCCGCAGCTGCGCGGGCCTCGGCTCGAAATCGGTCGCAAAACTCACTTTGAACGCTCAGAGTGCGATGCATCAATTTGATCGCGACCGGCCGGTTCAACCGCGTGTCCCAGCCGTCGCGAACTTCTGCCATGCCACCCAGCCCCAACAACTCGCCGACTTGGTAGCGACCATCGAGCGTATACCTGTTGGCCTGGTCTGCTGTTCCGGTCTGCATGAGCTCGCGGTTTCCGATCTCGGCGCACTTAATTCCTCGAGACGGGGCCGTAGCGTCGTACCTCGCCTCCTCTGGGAGATTCCCGAATCACGTGTCCGTAAACCGAGTCTCGGTGCGGAGTTTATGCGCCGCAATGGCGTCACCGATGGCGACCGCAATCCGCCCGCTGCCACCTCGCCGACCGCGACCGCCACGGCCGCCGCAATACCCCAGGGATCGCCTCACCGACCAATTCGCCTACGTCGCAGACGCGGAATCCGATCTCGTTCTCGCCATCGGCGCCCGCCACCGCCGACAACACCCCCTCGGGCACCACGTCCACGAGCGATCCAACTGCTGGTGCCACGACTGATCCCACCGGACCGAGTACTGATTCCACGGTCGACGGACCGACCTCCGACAGCACGGCCTCCGCCGGAGCGTCATCAGACGCGTCCCCGTCCGGCGGCGCATGACCGCCGAGACTTCTACGGGTAGGACAGCAACACCATCACCCGGCCGGCGGATGACGGCTCCGGGAAATCGTTTTCGTCGAATCCGTAGTACTTCTTCTGGCCGCCGGTGATCTCGTCGATCACCTTCCCGTGCGTGTGCACCCGGCCGTTGCGAACGTCGTCCATCGCGCCTTTGAAGTCGGGCACCGACATCGACTCGGCCAGCAGCAGCGCGTCACCACCGCCGGGCAGGTCCACCAGCACGCCCGCGCCGGCGAAGTTGTTGCCGCCGCGGCCCGTACCGCGCGGCGCCAAGTACACCGGCTCGGACGCGAGAGTGCCCTCCACGCGCCGGTATTCGCCCGCGGCGCTCTCACTGTCGGCGACGGTGACGACGGGAAGCGCGGCGATCGTGCGTTTCTCGTCCCACCACATCCAGCCCAGCGGGATGCACACGATCGCATACATCAGCACGATCAGCATCAGCACCGGCTTCCACGCGATCTCCCAGCCCAGCCGGCGCTGCGAGATCGGCAGCCCGTCAAGTTGGGCGTCCATTTGTGCCCGCCCGAATCTGAAGACATACCAAGCTAATACGCGAGCCAGCGCCATGCACGCGATGATGATCAACCCGACGATGCCGGTGATGCGCCAGTCAAACGTGCTGTCGCCCTGGTTGGCAGTGGCGGCGACCATCACGGCCGGAATCGGCAGGGTCAGCAACAGTAGCAGCGCATAGGACGGATGGCTGGTGAGGTAGGGGTACGTGACGGTGGCGCGGGTGTTCGGCGCGTACACTGTCCAATCGCCCACGCCCACGTGGGACACCGGCGTCCAACAACCCTGTACCACAGGGGGTTTCACCAACGAGCGGGCGAAGAAGAATCCTGCGACCGCGGCTACCACCAGCGCGCCCCAGAACGCTCCGCTGAGCGACTCCCTGGTGCCGGGCACGCCGAAGGCGCCGCGGATGTCGATGACCTTGCCAATGAAGAATGCCAGGCCCATCACGAAGAACAGTTCGACGAGCCAGATCTGGATCAGCTGCGGTATACGCGAACCGATCCGGTCGAACGCCAGCACTCGTTGCCACAGAAACCGCAGGACTCGCACGGTCAGAAGATAGTCAACCGATGCTGTCCGCCGTCAGCAAACGCTTTAGCTCGGGTATCCAGATCCGGTCGGCCGGCACCCAGTCCAGCTCGTCGAGTTCGGTGGCTGCGATCCACCGCACGGCTTGGTGGTCGTGCGCACGCGCGCTGCCATCGCAGGTCTGAGTCACCTGGAAGGCGCGCAGCGTGGTGGTGTCACTGAGCGCGACGGCGCCGGGCAGCCGCTGTCCGACAGACACCTCGATTCCGAGCTCCTCGGCCAGTTCCCGCGCCAGCGCCTCGGCGTCTGTCTCACCCGCGGCGACCTTCCCGCCGGGCAGCTCCCAGCGTCCGGCCAGCTCGGGTGGCCTGCCGCGCTGAGCCACAAGAAGTTCGCCGCGCACGATCAGCGCCCCGGCGACGACGACCTGGTTCTGCATGGCAGTAAGACGGTATACGGTCGGGCTATGGCCGTACTCTCCGATGACGACGTCGACGCCGCTCTATCCGACCTCGGCGGCTGGGAGCGCGTCGACAATGCGCTGCGCCGCTCCGTGAAGTTCCCGGCGTTTCTGGCCGGCATCGAAGCCGTCGGCCGCGTCGCCGACGCGGCTGAGGCGGCTGATCACCATCCAGACATCGATATCCGTTGGCGCACGGTTACTTTCACTCTCTCGACACACTCCGAGGGCGGTATTACGCAGAAAGATCTAGCGCTGGCGAAACAGATCGACGAGATCGTCGGCCAGTAGTGGCCACCCACGCCAGGGTCGCCACCGCGGCGACGATGTAAACCAGACCGGCCCACGCCAGATACCACGGGCGGCCGGTCTGCCAGATCGTCGGCTGCGCGAAGCTCAGCAGCCACGGCGGGCCGATGAGCGTCAGCGCCAGCCAGGCCCAACCGAGGATCTTCGCGCCGCGGCGAGCCCGCAACGGCCCGTGAATCAGCCAGAGCATCATCGGTAACACCCACACCCAGTGGTGCGTCCACGAGATGGGCGAGAGCAGCAGCCCGAACAGTTGCACGACGACGATCCCGCCGAGGCGGTCCGGCTGGTTGGCGTCACCCGCCCCGATCGCCCGCCAGGCGAGCACCGCCAGCACCGCGGTCACCACGATCGCGACGATCACCGGCAGGCTGTAACCCGCGTCGTGCCCGACGATGCGGCTTATGCCGCCCCGCCACGATTGGTTCTGCGACGTCGCGACCGAACCCACCCGCCCGGCGTCGAAGATCAGCTCGGTGAAGTAGTAGCGGACCTGTGAGCCCAGCACCAGCACCGAGGCGCCTATGGTCCCGACGAACACGACGGATGCGAAAAACGCTGCACCCCAACGCTTTACCCCCAGAAAGTACAGCCCGCTGATCGCTGGGGTGAGTTTGATCCCGGCAGCGAGGCCGACGAGCAGCCCCGAGGTCCACCAGCGGGTGCTGTACACGGCGTACAACACCGCCAGTACCAGCAGCACGTTGATCTGGCCGTAGTCCAGGGTGCTGCGCAGCGGCTCGATCCAGATGCCGACCGCGGTCCAGCACATCGCCGCGCGGTGACACCCGCGTCCGATGAGTCGCTGACTGAGGCGTACGACGCCATAGAGCGCCGCAATGATCCCGACCGTCCATGCCAACGACAGGAGCCCGAACGGCAGCAGATGCAGCGGGTAGAAGACGACCGCGGCGAACGGCGGGTAGGTGAACGGGAGCGGGAAGTCCGGTGTCTGGTCCGCGTAGACGAATTCATAGAGCGGATGGTCGGTGCCGATCGTGGCGGCGCCGCCGACGTACACGTGAAGGTCGACGAAGTTCGCCCCGTTTGGCGCCAGGTACGTCCATGCCAGCCGCGCGGCGACACTCAGCGCGAGCAGCAGCGGCGGGAGGATTGCCAACCGGACGCGCGGGCGTGCCGAGGCAGTGGTGATGGTGTCTACCCGCCCGACAATAGCGAGCGCGCCGCCGCTCGCCGAAATTCACGTGATGCAGGAAAGGTGCGAGAAGCAGCGCGCATCTCGCTGACCACTGGGAGTCACATAACCGGAGATCACCGAAGCCGCACACCTCAGTAACGGTTGCATAAATGCCACACGTGTAACTTGAGTAACTCCTGTATCTCGATACCTTCGCAGTCATGCCTGCCGCCGAGAACAGAACCCGCACACTGTTCGCTGCCCTGGCCGCGCTCGCTCTGGCTGCCGGAGCGTCGTCGACCGCCTCTGGGACCGCGTCGGCCGACCCAACTCCCCCACCCCTGCCAATCGACATCGCACAAGCGCCTGGCCTGCCGGCGATTCAGCAACTCAGCCCGGTTCTTCAGCAAGCTGCCGCCAACCCGGACAACGCGGCGTCCATGCTGATGGCCGCAGCGTCGGCGTTCGCCGGCAACTCGGCGGCACCGGCCGACTCGCGCCACGTAGCGTCGTCGGTCAACCAGTTCGTGCAGCAGCCGTCGACTCCCGACGGCCCGACGGTGCCGGGCCTTCCGATCAAGCTGCCGACCAACCTCAACCTGCCAGGCAATCTGAGTCAACTACTTCCGGCGGGAGCAGCGCCGGCTGCCGCCCCGAACCCGGCGGCGCCGGCGAATCCGGTGGTCCACGTCCCCGCGGTCGGTGCGGAACCAGGGGCCGTGCCACATCTGCCCAGCGGAGTCGATCCCGCCTATGTCGTCGGGCCGGCAACCGGAGCAGCGCTCGCACCGGCGCCCGGTGCCGCGCCCGACTCCACTCCTCCCCCGCCGGCTGCTCCGGCTCCCGCTCCAGCCGCGGCGACGGCACCGCCGGGACCGGCGCCGTCCGCGTTCGGGCCGGACGCGCCGCCGACGCAGGAGTTCATGTACCCGTCGATCGGGAATGGCTGCCTGGCCGACGGCGGCAACTCGATCGCGACCGCGGTGTCAGTGGCCGGCCCGGCGTCCATCCCCAAGCCCGGCCCGAAGGCCGGCCAGACGGCATACGTGTTCACCGCGATCGGCACACCGGGTCCCGCGGCCGAGCAGAAGCTCCCGCTGAATGTCACCTGGGTGAATCTGACCACCGGCAAGTCCGGAAGCGCGACCCTGAAGCCCAATCCAGAGATCAACCCCAACGGGCCGACCACGCTGATGGCCATCGCCGACACCGGCTCGGGCAGCGTCATGTCGACGATCTTCGGTCAGGTCACCACCGCGGAGAAGCAGTGCACGTTCCTGCCGACGATCGGCTCCACCGTCGTGCCGTAGTTCCCGCTCTCCTTCACTACGAGCGTGCGGGTCTGCACGTCGACACGCCGGCAAACCGCGTACATACGTGCACGCTCGCAGTGAAGTGAGCGTGCGTTAGTACGCCATGAAAAGGATGGCGTCGCGGTCATAGTCGCGGCCGGGATGCACCTCGGAGAGATGGGCTTGTGCCTTCTCGACCAAGTCGTCCTCATCCTTGCCGGTGATCGCTTCGCCGCAGGGGCAGTTGAGATGTGTCTTCATCGGCTAACCCTTCTTCGCTGCCTTGATCTGCTTCTTGTACAACCGCACCTTTTCCAGCGACCCGGCGTCGACAACGTCGGCGACCGACATGTGCGTGCCGGCCTTGCCGTACTCGCCCGCGGCGGCGCGCCAGCCCTTCGGCGTCACTCCGTACTGCTTGCCCAAAAGCGCCAGGAAGATTCGCGCCTTCTGGTCGCCGAAGCCAGGCAATGTCTTGAGCCGCCGCAGCACCTCAGCTCCGTCGGGATCGCCCTGCGTCCACAGCGCGGCGGCGTCGCCGTCGTAGTGGTCGACGACCTCGGCGGCCAGCGCCTGGATCCGCTTGGCCATCGAACCGGGAAAGCGGTGCACCGCAGGGCGTTCCGCGCACAGCGCGGCGAATTTGTCCGGGTGGTAGTCGGCGATCTCGCGGGCGTCGACGCCGCCGACGCGGTCAGCGATCTTCTTAGGTCCGGCGAACGCGGTCTCCATCGGCACCTGCTGGTCGAGCAGCATGCCGATCAGAAGGGCCATCGGGTTGTCCTCGAGCAGAGCGTCCGCCGCCGGGTCAGCGGCTAGTCGCAGGTTCGGCACTCGGCCAGTCTAGGACTGCTCGGCGGTGACGTAGTGAGGCCGAAGCGAATTTCAGGGCGATCCCGCACTCGGCACCTCGACCCGCGCCCGCACGATCCGCCCTGTGGACTCGCCCCTGACGAGGCCCTCCTGAGTGGTTTCGTCGACAACCATGTACAGCGTGCGCCCGTCGGGTCCGCCAAGGGCGGGTGCAATAGCCCAACCACGGTCGATCGCGACGCGGTGGGTGACGGTGCCGCCCAACACGACTCGGAGGAACTCGCCGGTGTCGTAGCAGCCGACCCACACACCGCCTCCGACGTCGACGCAGAGGCCGTCGGGATGCCGGTTCTCGCCGAGGTCGGCGAATACGCTTGGGGCGCCGAGGCTTCCGTCGACTTCGGTCGGAAACGCGAGAATCCGCGACCCGAACGTCTCGCTGACGACGAGGGTCGACCCGTCGGGCAGGAAGGCGAGGCCGTTCGGGACGGCGAGCCCGGTTGCCACGACCCGCACCGCTCCCTGGAGGTCGACGAGCCCGATCGCGCCTTCCATTGCTGTCCCGCTCGCCTGGTAGAGGTCGACGTAGCCATGACCGTCAGGGGCGACGAACAGGTCGTTGGTCGACCAGGCAAGGTCGCTGACGTCGTACGTCGCTGTCACTTGCCCTTGTGCGTCGACATGATGGATCTTGGGCGCGAAGAGGGCGGACACCACGAGCGTCCCGTCGGGCAGCCAGCCCAGTCCGGAGGCGTGCTCGATCTCGGCCTCCACGGCGAGATCACCGGTTTCGCCCACCGAGCAGACCCGACCTGCTGGCCCGTCGGTGAACCACAGACGGTCGTTATGCCATCGCGGTCCTTCGCCGTAGACGAAGCCATCGACAAATGGCACCGGCTCAATGGCTTCGACCGCGATCACGCCTCACATGCTCGTCGAACGCGAGCCCATGTGCGGAGTATTGGGGGATCCTCGCCAATGAGTTCTCGTCGTTGACGAATCCGCCCGCAGCCGAACCGACTCTTGAAGCGCTGAACCAGCACGCCGACTGGAGATCGCCGGCTATCGGAGGTTCGGCAGTCGGCAAGTCTGGGACTTCGCGACGATGATGCAGCCGAACCCGAAATGCCTGCACAAGACAAGGAACCGGGATTCACGAGGCCTCGATCCCAATTTGCCCCAAGTTGTCACTGCACCGATTGTTGGTCGCCCGGGTGCGCCGCAATCAGACCGATCCACCCCTGCGCCGTAGCGCGAGCGCGACGTAACATTCGGCACTTGTAGTCCGAACATCCTGTATGAGGCCTGTCGCGGTCGCACCACGGGCCCACCGCGTCCTCCGCCTCGCGGCAGCCGTACCGCTCGCCGCGGGATTGATGATCGGCCCGGCGGCGACGCCTTCTTCGACAGTGGCGCTGATTCCGTCGGCATGGGCGGCATGCCCTGACGCCGAAGTGGTTTTCGCTCGCGGCCGACAGGAAGCACCCGGCGTCGGCGCAGTCGGCGATGCACTCGTCAATTCGCTTCGCTCTCAGGTGGGTCTGTCGGTCGGGGTGTATGGAGTCAACTATCCCGCCGACTTAAGTGCCGCCAGCGGCGCCAACGATATCCGCGCCCACGTGCAATCCATGGCGACAAGTTGCCCGAACACCCGCATGGTGCTCGGAGGCTATTCCCTGGGTGCCACTGCGGCTGATCTCGCGACCAGGAGCATGCCGCCGGGTCTGGATCAGCACATCGCAGCGGTTGCGTTGTTCGGTAACGGCGCCAAGCGGTTCGGTCCGCTCCCTGCCTTTGCCGGCAAGACGATCGACCAGTGCGCTGACGGCGACCCCATCTGTGGGAGAGGCTTGAATTGGCCGTCGCATCTGCAGCCGTCATACCTCAGCTCCGGACTGGTGGATCAGGCCGCCAGCTTCATCGCCGGCAAGCTCTAGCCGTGGACGCGATCAGCGACTACTACACAGAGCCGCGAAAGCTTCGTAGAACTACCCCACGACCATGCAGGAAGTCCTGGCTGCCGTATCCGCACAGCCACAAGCCGTCTATCACCTGCCAGCGGTGGGGTTTCTACTGCAATCATCCACTCCTGGTCGGGCAGCATGCCGATCAGAAGGGCCATCGGGTTCTCGTCGAGCAGCGCGTCGGCCGCCCGGTCAGCGGCTCGTCGCAGGTTCGGCACCCGGCCAGTCTGGGACTGGACGAGCGGGCTTCGGGGATGCCGGATCGGAGTACGGCGAGCATCGCGCCTGGATCAAACGACGGTCCGAACGGGTCGCGGCGGTACTCATCTCCGCCGAGATAGGCCGTGGCTTCGTCGGCCGTCATGTTGTCGAATGGAACTGCCCTAGCCGCTCTTGCGGCGGAACTCCCGGCGGTGCTCCACCGGCCCGTGCGCACGAGGCTGCTTGCCGCCGGCATCCTTATGCTGCTCCCCGCCGGCCGCGCGCGCGTTCTTGCGCTCCAACGCCTCACGGAACTTGCGCTTGGTGTCGTCTTCGGGGTCCGCTGCCATGGCCTCAGCCTAACGAAGCTACCGCACTCCCGGCGGCATTCCGTACACGTGGGAGATCGGCAGTCGCATCAGCACTCGCCGGTCGGTGACCATCGCGCGCCGATAGTCGTCCCAGTCGGGATGCTCACCGGCTATGTTGCGGTACAACGCAATCAGCGCTTCGACGGTGTCGTCGTGCGGCTCGGCGGCCGGCGGGCTCAACTCGGCGGTGCCTTCGGCAACCGCATACGACCAGCCGTCGTCGGCCGAGACCAAGATCGACGCTCGCGGGTCACGACGCAGGTTGCGCGTCTTGGCCCTCGGCTCCGTGATCGACACCTCGATGACCGTTGTGCGCGGGTCGAAGTGATACGACACGTTCGACAGCTGCGGCCGGCCGTCACGCTTGATCGTGGCCAACACGCCCAGCGAATTCCCGCTGATCACGGCCAACAGCTTGTCGTCGAATGCCTGAGGCGCCATGCATGCGAGCCTACGTCGGCCCTGTCGCGATCGTTGCGGTGAACGCCGGACCGAGCAGCACGCAGCCACCGAGCCGGCGGTCCTATGATCGCGCAATGCCCCGCTACGCCGCCTTCCTGCGCGGCGTGAACGTCGGCGGGGTCAACTTGAAGATGGCCGACGTCGCCGCCGCTCTCTCCGACGCCGGCTTCGACAACGTGAAGACAATTCTCGCGAGCGGCAACGTGCTGCTCGACTCCCGCTCGAAAACCCCGCAAGTCCGCAAAGCGGCGGAAGCCGCGCTGCGGAAGGCATTCGGGTACGACGCGTGGGTGCTCGCCTATGACATCGACACGGTCGCCGCGATCTCGGATAACTACCCGTTCGAGCGGGAAGTGCCCGACACGCACTCCTATGTCACGTTCGTCTCCGACCCCGATGTACTCGACGAGCTCGCCGCGCTGACCCCAGGGCCCGAGGAGCGGATCGAGCGCGGCGAGGGCGTGATCTATTGGCAAGTGCCGCGGTCGAAGTCGCTCGACAGCGCCATGGGTAAGACGATGGGAAAGAAGCGCTACAAGTCGTCGACCACCACCCGCAACCTGCGCACCCTCGACAAGGTGCTGCGCCGGTAGAGTGG
This sequence comes from Candidatus Sericytochromatia bacterium, assembly GCA_050262635.1. Classification (GTDB taxonomy): domain Bacteria; phylum Actinomycetota; class Actinomycetes; order Mycobacteriales; family Mycobacteriaceae; genus Mycobacterium. The sequence goes on from JBLNEK010000069.1 coordinate 12,438, forward strand.
CGCCACGATGACCTCTGTGAACGGCTACCGCGCCGACGCGGCGACATTGACAGGTGTGTCCGAAACGGCGCTGCTCACGCTGAACGTGCGAGCCAAAGAGGCGCGCCGGCGCGGCGCCATCATCGACGACCCGATGGCGGTCAAGCTCCGTGACTCCATCGACTTCGACTTCGCCAAGTTCGGGCTGTCCAACCGCCAGGACGTCGCACTGCGGGCGCTGGCGTTCGACAACAACGCGCGCCGGTACCTCACCGCTCATCCGCGCGCCACCGTCGTCGCACTCGCCGAGGGCCTGCAGACCAGCTTCTGGCGGCTCGACACACCGGCGAGCGAGTTTCGTTGGCTGACAGTGGATTTGCCGCCAGTCATCGAACTGCGCCGGAAGCTGCTGCCACGGTCGCCGCGGATTTCGGAACTGCCGCAGTCTGCACTGGACTTCTCGTGGATGGACGAGGTCGACCCGGCCGAGGGGGTGTTCATCACCGCCGAAGGGCTGCTGATGTACCTGCAGCCCGACGAGGCGATGGGACTGATCACCCAGTGCGCCCGGCGGTTTCCCGGCGGCCAGATGATATTCGACCTGCCACCGCCATTCGTCTCCAAGATCGCCCGCCACGGATTCCGCGCGTCGCTGCGCTACCGGGTACCGCCGATGCCGTTCAGCCTGTCGGTCGCCGAGATCGCCAACCTCGTCAAGACAGTGCCGGGAATCCGTGGCGTGCATGACATGCCGCTGCCTCGCGGGCGCGGTCCCGTGTTCAACCTGATGCTGTGGACCATGCAGCGGCTTCCGCTGTTCGACCCCGTCCGGCCGACCTTCACTTTGCTCGAATTCGGCTAGGTTTCGAAGGCCACCTCGACGTAGCGCAGCGCTTCGGCCGGGCCGACGCCCAGCGCCCTGGCGGTGTCCACGTAGCTGCGCGCGGCGGCGACCATCTGCGCGCCGCCGGGATCCATGCCGCAGACGAACGTACCCGCGCGCCCGCGTGTTTCGACCATCCCGGCGGACTCGAGTTCGCGGTAGGTCCGTGCCACGGTGTTGACTGCCAGATCGAGTCGACCAGCCAGCGCGCGCACCGTCGGCAACCGCGCACCGGCGGGCAGGCGTCCGTCCCGGATGCCGTCGATGATCTGGGTCCTCAGCTGATCGAACAGCGGTGTACTCGCCCTCGCGTCCAGCCGGACCCAGTCGGCCAACTCGGACACCTGCCCAAGATAGCGCGCCATGCGGTCGATGAGCGCTAGCGCGAAGAGGAGACAATTAGGCTTGGAGCCGTGCGTGTGACGGTGCTCAGCGGAGCGGGGATGTCGGCCGAGAGCGGGGTTGCGACGTTCCGTGACGCCCAGACCGGCCTGTGGGAGACATTCGACCCCGAGGAACTCGCGAGCCCGCAGGCCTGGCTGCGCCAGCCGGACGTGGTGTGGGCGTGGTACCTGTGGCGCCATCACCTCGTGCGCAACGTCGAGCCCAACGCCGGACACTACGCCCTGGCCGATTGGCAAGATCGCGCCGACGTGCGCGTCATCACCCAGAACATAGACAACCTGCACGAACGCGCTGGAAGCCGGAACGTCGCGCATCTGCACGGCAGCCTGTTCGACTTCCGGTGCTCGCGATGCGGCAAGCACTATCTCGGTGAGCTTCCCGAGATGCCCGAGCCGGTCGACGCTGTCGACCCGCCGCTGTGCGATTGCGGCGGCCACATCCGACCGGGAGTGGTCTGGTTCGGTGAGGCGCTTCCCGACGAGCCGTGGCAGCAAGCCGTCGAGGCGGTTGCCGGCGCCGACGTGGTCGTGGTGGTCGGCACGTCCGGGATCGTGTATCCCGCCGCGGGCTTGCCGTCCGCGGCGCTGGCGCAGGGCATCCCCGTCGTCGAGGTCAACCCCGACAGCACGCCGCTTTCGGGCATCGCCACCGTCGCCGTGCGAGACTCCGCCGCACAGGCGCTGCCCCGATTGATCGACCTCCTCGACGAGTTGACCAGCTGACCTACCCGGGCCGCACCGCGCGCCCCAACGCGTGCTCGGACACCGGCACCGGCACCCACGCCGGCAGCATCCAGTCGTGGCGCGCGGTCTGTACGACAAAACCGGCGTTGACGATCGCGGCTTCGGTGTCGCGGTGGGTGTGGCAGTTGCCGGCCACCCGGGGCCAGATGGTGGCGTCAGCGAGCCGTTGGATCCGGCCCCGCGCGCCGCCGCTGGCCACATGCTCCAGGAACCGCAGCTCCCCGCCCGGGCGCAGCAGCGAAAACAGTTGCCGCAGAACGCTTTCCTGATCGTGTACCGAACACAGCACCAGCGAGCAGACCACCGCGTCGAACGGCGACCCCGCCTCGAGTTCCTCGACGGGCCGGTCCATCACGGTGACGGGCACCGGCGCGGTCGCAGCGGCCCGTCGGGCGATCGGGTGCAGCCGTGGCTCGGGCTCGACCGCCACCACCTCCTCGACGGACGTCGGGTAGTGCATGAAATTCGAACCGGTGCCGGCGCCGACTTCGAGCACGCGGCCAGTCAGGCCCGCGAGGTTCTCCCGCCTGAGCTTCCGCAGCGACTGGGGCTCGTGCCGCGACATCACTGTCCACACCCGCGCGAAGAACGGGTTCTCGACGCGGTTGGTGTCATTCATGGTCATGACCTCTGAGTTTCTTGATGGTTTCAATGGCGTCCTGGGGGCAGGTGTCGTAGCCGATTATGCCGTTGACGATCTGCCCGCAGCAGACCGCTCGCAGCATGCGGTCGGTGAACACTTCCACGTCACCCCACGGCAGGTACGGCTTGGCGATCAGCATCGCCGCGACACCGTGTGCCGCCGTCCACATCTCGAGCGCGATCTGCGTGGCGTCGCCCTGGACGTAGACGCCTTCGTCCATCAACGCTTGGATCGTGGTGCGCATGTGGGTGAATGCCGAACTGTTCAACGTGATGTCGACGTCACTGCCCGGCCGGCCTTCGCTCATCGTCGCGATGCGGTACAGCTCGGGCGTTTGCAGCGCGAACCGAACATAGGCCCGACCCTGCGCGCGCAGCACGTCCAGCGTCGTGGTCTGCCCGACCGTGGCACGCTGCATCTGTTCGTCGAGCTTTTCGAAGTACCGTGCGCACACCGCGTCGAGCAACGCGTCCTTGTCCGTGAAGTGAAGGTAGATCGACGGCGGCGTGACGCCGACGCGCAGGGCCACCGACCGGATCGAAACCGCTTTGGCGTGACCCGTTTCCAACAGCAGTTCGGTGGTGGCGTCCAGGATCTCGTCGCGCAACTGGTCGCCGAAGCCGCGGGGGGCCCGGCGCCTGCGGTCAGTACTAGGTCTGGGACTCGACACGCTGACCAGTCTCCGTCGTCTGCGCAGGCGCCTCGCTAATCCCGAAGCGAGCATGCAGGCGCGCCAACGGTTTTGGCGCCCACCAGTTCACCCGGCCCAGCACGTGCATGAATGCCGGCACCAGTAGCATGCGCACCAGCGTCGCGTCCACCAGGATCGCGAGCGTGAGCCCCACCCCGAACATCCGCATAAACGACACCTGCGCCGCAATCAGCGCCGCGAACGAGATCGACATCACAAGCGCCGCGGCGGTGACGACGCGCCCGGTGCGAGCGAGGCCGAGTGCGACGCTCTCGTCATTGCGCAGGCGAGGAGCAATCGAGGTTCCGTCCTCGCGCGTGCGGCCCGACTCGAGCCAGTACTCCCGGATCCGGGAAATGAGGAACACCTCGTAGTCCATCGACAGCCCGAACGCGATGCAGAACAACAGCACCGGCATGTTGGCGACGAGCGTGCCGGTGGGAGTGGTGCCGAACGCGCCCAGGTGCCCGTCCTGGAAGATCCAGACCAGCGCGCCGAACGCCGCACTGAGGGATAACACGTTGAGCAGCAACGCTTTCAGCGGCAGGACCACACTGCCGGTCAGAATGAACAGCAGCACGAATGTGATCGCCGCGATCACCAGGAGGACGAACGGAAGCCGCGAGGTGACGGCCTGACTGCTGTCGCGATTGATCTGCGCCGTGCCGGTCAGTAACACCTCCCGCCCATTGGGCGGGGCAACGGCATGCAGCCGGTCGAGCTGGGTCTCCGAGGCGGTCGTGAACAACGGTGCGACACTGCCGACCGTGAAGAATGCGCGACCGTCCTTCACGCCGGTCGCCCCCGACGGCGGTCCCGTCAGCGCGCCGTCGACATACGTGCCGGCGGGTGCCGACACCGACGAGACGTCCGGCACGTCGGACAGGTCGGCGGCATAACGGCTCAGCTCCACCGGGGGGACGCCGGAGATGTCGGGAAGCACCACAGTCACATTCGCGGCGGAGTCGACGGCGAAGTCGTTGCGCAGGCTGTCGCCGATCTGACGCGCCGAGGCGGATTGCGGCAATACCCGGTCGTCGGGGAAGCCCCAGTTGGCACCCAGGAAGGGCGCGCCCAGCACCACCAGCAGCGCGACGATCGCGATGCCAACCGGAATCGCATGACGCACAACCCATTTCGTCGAGCGGTACCAGAACGTCTGCTGCACGGGCTTGCTGGTCGGCTCGGGACGGCCGAACAGGCGCCGCAGGAACTTTCGCACGTCCAGTGTGTCCAGGCGGTCACCAAGCAGGGCGATCGCGGCCGGGGTCACGACGATTGCGGCTACGGCAGCGAATGCGACGACCGCCACGCCCGCGTAGGCGAACGACTTGAGAAAGTACATCGGGAACAGCACCATCGCGACCATCGACAGCGCAACCGTCATCGCCGAGAACAGCACGGTGCGACCCGCGGTCGCCATCGTGCGAACCAGCGCCTCGTCTCGCGAGGCACCGTCGATGATCTCGTCGCGGTAGCGGCTGACGATCAACAGCGTGTAGTCGATCGCCAGGGCCAGTCCCAACGCGACGGTCAGGTTCAGCGCGAAGATCGACACGTCGGTGGCGAACGTGATCGCGTGCAGCACCGCCATCGATCCGAGGATCGCGAAGCCGCCGACCGCCAGCGGCAACGCGGCCGCGAGCAGGCCGCCGAACACCCAAACCAGCACGACGAAGCTCAGCGGTATCGCGATCGACTCCATCAGCAGGAGGTCTTTTTCGCTCTGGCCGTTGATCTGCACATAGATCATCGCCTCGCCGCCGGCCCAGACGGTGACGCCGTCGCGGTCGTGGACCACCTGGGCGGTCAGCACTTTGGCACGCTGCTGCGCCTGGCTTTCCGTGCCGGTGATGCCGGCGACGATCAGCCCGGTCTTGCCGTCCTTGTTGAGCAGCGCGGGAGCCGCCGACGGCGGCGACGTCCACGCCGAGGTCACCTGCGCCACATACGGGGACTGCTGCAACTGGCGGGCAATGTCGGTGCCGGCAGCGACGGCCTGCGGGCTCTGCGCGCCGGCATCTGACGTGACGCTGATGACCAGCTGCTTGTCGCCCTGGCCGAACGTGTCTGAGACGATCGCCGCGGCTCGCGCCGACTGCGACGTCGGATCTTGAAAACCGCCCGCGGACAGGCTCTTGGTGACCGGGATGCCGAACACCGCGGTGCCCACCATGACCAGCAGCGCGACCGCAATGATGCGCCGGGGTGCGGCGAGTGCCAATCGGGCGATTCCGGCGAGCACGAGGCGTCCTTCCGCGAGACGTCGTATCAGCGGTAAGTTATCAACGATAAGTCAGAGGGTCAACGATGGACCGCTCACTGCATTCACGGAGCCGGGCGCCCGAAAGTTCACGAAACCTACCCGCCGGTAGGAATTGCCACCGTTTTCCGAAACGTGACTCAAAGTCCTCTTAAGGGTGACCCATAGCCTGACTGGCATGTGGATCGATGACACCAGCGCTGACGTCATCAAGGTTGACTTCGACGCGCTCTACCACGGCGATGTGCTGGTAGAGGGCGACACCTCGGAGCAACTCGACGACTGGCACCCGCTGGCACCCGCTGTCTGACCGCGGCGGAACAGGTCGGCGCGCGAGTTTGCTCCGCGCCGACCTTGCTATTTGATCTTCCAGAACTCCCGAACACACCAGCCGTACGGCTATCTCAGATCCCTGCGCACAGCGACACGAACGGAATCGGCGCGCAGATGCCCACGGAGAAATA
>JBLNEK010000070.1:0-4814 GCA_050262635.1 Candidatus Sericytochromatia bacterium
TTCGCGGGGCCGGATGTCTACTGGTTTGCTTGACTCTGGTGGGCTGTCGTGGCACACCGAGCAACGGCACTGCGCCTGTTCGTCCAGTTCTAACCTCTTCGTCCTGCGACACGGCTCCCGATGCGCAGCCTGTATCAGCAGCAGAACTTGATATCGCAGATACCAGCAGACCGCTTGTCGCCTTGACCTTCGACGCAGGAGGGCCGTCAGCACCCACTGCTCGCATCCTGGATATTTTGGCAAAGCACCAGGTCCACTCGACGTTCTTTGTCACAGGTGATTGGGCCAATCAGAACCCTGATCTGGTGCGTCGCATTCATAGCGAGGGCCATGAGATTGGCAACCACAGCATGCATCATCGGGACTTGCGGACGTTATCCGATCAAGCAGTGTGCACCGAACTCGGCCAGGCGGATGATGTGATCTCTGCGCTCACCGGGGCGACAACGCGACCCTATTATCGTCCACCCTACGGGGGAAGAGATAACCGGATCCGCGCGTTGGCTGCCCAAATCGGCTATCGAACCGTGTATTGGACCATCGATACGCTTGACTGGCAAACCACGGCCACGCCCGATTCGATCACGAAAACCGTGATGGCGCATATCGATAACGGTGTCATCATTCTGATGCATGCGGGCAGCCAGGTGGAGTCGGCCACGCTCGATGAGCTGATGACCAAAATTGAGCAGATGAACTACCAAATGGTCACGGTGACACAGGTGGCCGGCTGAGCCTGGAGTCGCGTCCACACGCCCAGAGGGACTTGCGGACCTCCATCAGAGGCCAACCGCATCTGCGTAGAGGTGGATTGCGGCGAAACTGACTTCGCCCGCCGTAGGCGCCCGTGCGCCCGGTGGCACCGGATTGCTAATAAACATTCAGCGCCCGCGACTTTGACGAAGATGCCCAATCGGTCTAACTGCTGACTGTCGGGCCAACATACTTCGGAGGTGACCATGAACCATGCGGTCGGAAATGCGATCGACCTTACCGGCACGTTCGCGGCTGACCTGCACAGCCTGCTTCGTGACGCTGTCGAGCAGGGGCCGTTGGCCTCGGATGTGACCACCGGCGCCACGGTCGTGCTGCGGCAATGTGACCTCGAAGCGCTGGCCCACGATCAGCGCCTAGAGGGAATCGGGATGGCGTTTTTCGACATGATGGGCATCACCGACGGACCCCTGCGCGACTGGTACGGACGGTTGATGTTCACCACTGAGGGGGAATATCACCGCCGCATGCGATCGCTCGTTTCCCGCGCGTTCACGCCTCGGTCCGTCGAGGTGCTGCGCGCGGCGGCTGCCGGCATGGCCGCCGAGGCCGTCGCTTCGGTCAGCCAGGGCGGCGACCTCGTCGCGGCCTGCTCGACTCTGGCCACACGGCTGATGTGCCGCCTGCTGGGCGTACCGGACACCGACGTTCCGGTGTTTGCGGCCTGGCTCGATGCTTTGAGCCCGGTGTTCCTTGTGATGATGCCCGAACAAATCGCGGCCGCGACGACAGCGATCACAGAGCTGCAAAGCTATGTCGATGAGTTAACGACGCGTCGCAGCAAAGCGCCGGGACGGGATCTCATCACTGCACTGCTAGCGTCCGAGGCCGAGGGCGAGCGCCTCACCCACGACGAAACGGTCGCCATGATCGCCAATTTGCTTGTCGCCGGACATGATACGGCTGGCAGTCAAATACCTTGCAGTATTCTGGTGGCCTTGCAGCACCGCCACGAACTCGCCGGCGTGTATGAAGACGAGGCCCGGCTGGCAAGCGCAGTCGCAGAAACCATGCGCCTGGAGCCCAGCATCCCGTATATCCCGCGCACGGCTGTCGCGCCGATTGATATGTACGACACCACGATCCCGGCTGGCTCGATGGTCTTACTTTGTATCGCCGCCGCGTGCCGCGATGCGTCGGCGTGGCGCGAACCCGATCAGTTCGACCCCGACCGCTTCAGCCGCCCAGACGCACCGCGGTTGCTCAACTTCGGCGCCGGCACGCACTACTGTCTAGGCACCGCCCTGGCGAAGATCGCGGTGGAAGAGGCCCTGCGGGCCGTGATCGCGGCGGATCCCCCACTGCGCTTGACTGAGGATCCCGCGGACATTCCATGGCGCCAAGTGCTTGGCCGTAGCCCCGCTCGGCTGCTGGTCAGTTCCGGGCGGCCTGAGCAGCTGGTGGAGGCGGCTGCGCGACAAACGCTCTGATCGTCACGCAGCGACAGCACGATCAGTGTGCGAGGGCGTGATAATCCGCAGAATTGTCGCAAAGCAAATCACTCGGTCCGGGCAGAACCCTTCGTTTCCGAGGCCGCGAAGTGAACACTCCCGGTGACGGCTTCCTCGCGATGTTCGACGGCCCGCAGCGAGCGATCCGCTGCGCCATGGCAATTCGCGACGCGGTGCACGCGTTGGGCATCGAGGTGCGGGCCGGGTTGCACACCGGTGAATGCGAGATCCGCGGTGATGACATCGGCGGCATCGCGGTGCACATCGGAGCGCGGGTGAGCGCACTGGCAGGGCCGAACGACGTGCTGGTGTCGAGCACGCTGCGCGACCTCGTGATCGGGTCAGGGATGGAGTTCGAGGATCGCGGCTCTCACTCGCTCAAAGGAGCTCCTGGGGAATGGCGCATATCCGCTGTCGTGTAGCTCTTGCGTACCTGGTGGCAGCGATTGCGTGGAGAACGTTTGAGCCGATGGCTCGGACGCCGTCGTCGTCGTTCAAGTCGTGCACCAATGCCAGCGGATCCGCAGCGGCTATCGCACCTACTGCTGGTTCTCAAGAATCCATTCACGCGCCTCGCTGGCTTCAGCGGTCGGGAACGCACGGATCTCCCCGATAAGGAAGCCAAAGAGTCGATATAACTGCGCCGCGCGGCGCATCCAATCCGCGTCGGGCACTAATGCGATACGTTCCCAGTCGAAGAGGTGACTGAAGTCGAACTTCGCATCGGTCCACCAGGCGCTGGGATCCTCCCGGACGTAATCGGGTGCGACCTCGGTGTAGTTTCGTAGCTTCTTGTGCCGGGTCAATTTGTCTTCTATGTCCGGTATCAACACCGTTTCGAAATCGGCCTTCGTCAGATTCCCGTGGCACGCATATGCAGCGACGTTGTCGGGAAAATCCTTTAGCTTCTCGATCACGATGTCCTCCCTGAACGACATGGAACCTGGTCTTCGGGTGTCGTGATCGTCTCCTCGGCGATCGTCCCAAAGGTAGAGGCCAAAGTCACCCAGCGACCCAGCAAGGCCGTCGTTTGGCTAGTTGCGCGGTCGTCTGAAAAACTGCTGATCCGTCCAGCCGCCTATGCCGGTCCAAAATTGTCTTGAGCAAGCGGTGGAACCGACTAAGTCGAAGAACGCTTCAACGAGTGTTTGACCGCCTTTGCCTATCCCATGGAGCGTCGGCGACTGCCCGGCTTCACGATGACTACGCTGGCGCGCTCGTCATCGAAACTGCCGGGCGTCCGTAGGCGATGTCGAGGTCCTTGGCTCGATCATGCAGCATGCGGGAAATCCTTTGTGTGGCTTGCCTGTTGTGGTGTCGGTCGGCTGGGTGCCCGGGACCAGCCAAGATAGGTCAGATACAGCCCGACGAGGGCGGCGGCGATGCAGAGCGTCACCCACCACGCTTGCGCGCCGATCATGGTGTTGGCTACCGAGACGAAAGCCTTGGGAAAGGCCAGAAGGAGCAGTCCGCGTAGCGTGACAAGCCAGCCCAGCACGGACACAATGATCGCCGCGGCGCCTCGCCAGTATTGGTGAGCGCCGACGATGATAAGGCCGAACAGCAGAATGAAGGCGCCGGTCACCCAGGTCCACAGCGAATTCGCCTCAAACTCCGAAAGTAGTTTTTGCATGTCCGAAGCGCGCGCTACAGCCGTGACGTCGACAATGACCAGGAAGGGACCGAGCACGCGGGAGAACATGCGCGTCCGGGTCTGCGACTGTTGTGAAACGTTCATGGCCATACCTCCTGATGCCTGTCGTTCCAGATCCTTGTATCGGACCATCTGGCGGAAGCGCCGCGGTAGGGACTGAAGTCCTGGGTTACAGAACCGTCGACCTCAAATTGCCGCAGAGCGACGAGCGCAGCCGGGTCGCTGTGAGGGTTCGGGCGGGTTCCTACGGAAACGGGCACCAACCGTAGCGTCGAACTCACCGCATCCAGCCGGATCAACCGGCACCTCGAGCGGCGAGTATCGCCGAGGCTTGCCAAGGACGTAAGCCTGGGGTCTGCGGTGGGGTAAGGCTAACCGCGAGCCCGAGCGGGGCTATATAGGCAGTCTGCATTCCAGTGCGAGCGCACCGTAAGTCATGCGCCGCAATCACGGCGGGGAGATCTGCGTCAAGCGGCAGGCTGTTTGGCGATTGTGTCGGGGGTGGTCTTTCCGTTGGCTGCCGGCGTTGGTGTCTGCGTCTGTTGCGCTGGTGGGGGCGTGATCGGTGGGGTCGGCGTTGCCGAGGCGGCGGTGGTCTCGCGGGCGAAGAAGGTGCCGATATCGCCGATGGCGCTCATCAGCGGCGCCGGGAACACCACCGTGGTGTTCTTGTCGACGCCCAACTCGACCAAAGTCTGCAGAGTGCGCAGTTGCAGGGCTAAGGGGTGGGCCATCATGGTGTCCGAGGCATCACCGAGTGCGGCAGCGGCCATCGATTCACCTTCGGCGGCAATGATCTTCGCACGCTTCTCCCGCTCGGCCTCGGCTTGGCGGGCCATCGCCCGCTTCATGCTGTCGGGCAACTGGATGTCCTTGAGCTCGACCAAAGTCACCTCGACACCCCACTCCAGGGTGGTCTTATCCAAGATCTGCCG
>JBLNEK010000071.1:0-19490 GCA_050262635.1 Candidatus Sericytochromatia bacterium
GCTCGTCGAGCCCGAACACGGCTACTTCGCCGGGGACCATCCACGCGAACGCATGCATGGCGTGAGCGACCCACTCCTTGTCCGAAACGACCGCGACCCGCTTGAACGCCGAGTGATGCCGGATCACGCTGCCCAAGCCGAGTTTCAGGTCCTCGAGCAGTCCGCCGGGTCCGAAGCCTTCGTAGTCCGGCGAGATGACCTCGACGATCCTGATCTCGCCGGATTGCAACGCCTCCTCCATCTTCGGCTTGTACTCGCGCAGGTCTTCACCGCGCAAGCGACCCGACACGCGGATTCCGGTGACACCTTCGGGCATGTCCGGCAGCACTTCGATCATCGTTCCTCCTTCATCGGTTCCACTACCCAATTCCCTTGCCGCATCACCCCTTCGACGGCAAGGTCTGCGTTCAGCACCACCAGGTTCGCGATCGCCCCGGGTGTGAGAGCAGGACACCGCAGACCCACCGCCCGCGCGGGGTTTATCGACGTCTGCCGCACCGCAGCCATGAGCGCCTCGTCACCGACCAGGCCACTGTGAGCAACGGCGAACCCGAACTGGCGGTCCATCGTCGCAGTGCTGCCGGCGATCGTCGACGCTCCGGCTACCCGGGCCACCCCGTCGTCGACGGTGATCAACACCGCACCGAGTTCGTAGTCGCCGTCGGCCATCCCCGCGGCGGAGATCGCGTCGGTCACCAACGCCACCCGATCGGGACCCGCGCTGCGGCAGACGTGGCGGTACAGCGCCGGGTCGACGTGCACGCCGTCGGCGATCAGTTCGACGGTCACGCGGTCGTCCTCCAGAAGTGCGATCACCGGGCCGGGCTCACGGTGGTTGATCGGGCGCATTGCATTGAACAGGTGCGTCGCCACCGTCGCGCCCGCGTCGATCGCCGCGCACGTCTGTTCGTAGGTTGCATCGGTGTGCCCGATTGCGGCGACGACGCCCCGGTCGACGAGCCGCCTGATCGCCTCGAGCGCACCTGGCCGTTCGGGTGCCAGCGTGATCATGCGGACGGCGCCGTCGCCTGCGTCGAGTAGCCGGTCGAGTTCCGCGGGGTAGGGATCGCGCATCAGTGCCGGATCGTGGGCGCCACACCGCTCGGCGGCGAGCCAGGGCCCTTCCAGGTGTATGCCGGCGATCAGCCCGGAGCGGACGTGGCCGGTTAACTCCCTTATCTGCCTGAGCAATTCGGGTGCCGCGGCTGTCACCAGTGACGCGATCATGGTGGTGGTGCCGTGCCGGACGTGCAGTGCTGTCGCTGCAGCGGTGTCGGTTCGCGTCCCGTTCGAGAAGTTCGTCCCGCCCCCGCCATGCACGTGCGTGTCGACGAAGCCAGGCACCACCGTGACCGCGCCCAGGTCGCGATCGGGCTGACGAGGGGGAGCCCCGGGCTCGACTGCATCGACAGCGTCACCCGACACCGCAATCCACCCCGGCCGCAACAGTTCTCGGCCCGTGAGCACGGTGTCGGCGGTCAGCAGCATGCGTTGATCACTTGACCGCAGTGAAAAGCACGGCCCCGCAGCCGATCTGGTTTCCGGTTGCGACTTCTTCTGACGGGATGACGTTGCCGGGTTCGCGTTCGTCCATGACCACGACCGCAATGATCGGGTTGAGCCCCTTGCCTTCGACGAAACGCACGTCGTACGTGACGATCTTCTGGCCGGCGGTGACGCTGTCGCCCTGGCTGACGTGCGTAGTGAAGCCGTCGCCGTCGAGCGTGACGGTGTCGATCCCGAGGTGCACGAGGACGCCGATGTTGTCTGCGGTCATCACGACGTAGGCGTGTGGCAGCAGCTTCAGGATCGTGCCATCGACCGGAGCGACGGCGTGTACGACCCGGCGCGGTGGATCGACGGCCGCGCCGTACCCCACCATTCCCTGCGAGAAAACGGGGTCGGGCACGTCGTGTAGCGCGACGGCGCGGCCCCCGACGGGGGCGAGCACTCGTGTGTTGCTCACACCCAAGGATAAGTAGCCGCTGCGGCCAGGTGTGCCGAAACGACGGGCTAAGCTTCCGCTCAGCTTCGGCGGCATGCGGTACTCGGGGCAGAGGAGGGCGACCCGACATGAGTGGTACGGCGAAACCTCAAGAGGCAGCGGCCAAGTCACGGCCGCGGATTCCGGGATTCGCACAGCTGCAGCGCCTGGGCAAGAGCCTGATGCTGCCGATCGCCGTGCTGCCCGCGGCAGGCATTCTGCTGCGGCTGGGACAGGACGACCTGCTGGGCCGGATCCACGCGCCGGTGATCGGGCCGTTCTTCAAGGCGATGAGCGCTGCCGGGGACGCCTTGTTCACCAACCTGCCTCTGCTGTTCGCGGTCGGCGTGGCCATCGGCTTCGCGCGGAAGGCGGACGGCTCGACGGCGCTGGCCGCCGTCGTCGGCTACCTCGTGGTGCAGGCGGTGTTCAAGACGATGTCGCCGGTCGTCCTGGCCGGTCAGCTGGACAAGTCCGGCGAGCAAGCCCAGATCAACTACAGCGTGTTCGCGGGGATCGTCGTCGGCTTGGTGACCGCCTGGCTCTTCGACCGCTACCACACCATCGAATTGCCATCGTATCTCGGCTTTTTCGGCGGCAGGCGGTTCGTTCCGATCGTGGTCTCACTGGCATGCCTGTTCCTCGCGTTCGCAATGAGCTACTTCTATCCGCTGTTCGACGCGGCGCTGACGGCCCTGGGGCGCTTCATCGGCGGCTCCGGCGCGCTGGGCGCGTTCGTGTACGGATTCGCCAACCGCATGTTGATTCCGTTCGGCCTGCATCACATTCCGAACTCGTACGTGTGGTTCATCTATGGGGACTACCAGACTGCGGGCGGCAAAACCGTCACCGGTGAGCTCGCCCGGTTCGCCGCGGGCGACCCGTCCGCAGGAATCCTGACCTCTGGCTTCTATCCGATCCTGATGTTCGGGTTGCCGGGCGCCGCATTGGCGATGATCCACGTCGCCAACAAGCGCCAGCGCAAGCTCGCGCTGGGCATTCTGACCGCCGCTGCGCTGACCGCCTTCCTCACCGGTGTCACCGAGCCGCTCGAGTTCGCCTTCATGTTCGTGGCCTTCCCGCTGTACCTGATCCATGCGGTTCTCACGGGCCTGTCACTGGCCGTCGCGTACCTGCTGGACATCCATCTGGGATTCTCGTTTTCGGCCGGGCTGATCGACCTGCTGCTCTACTGCACCGCACCGGCCGCCAAGAACATTCCCTACCTGATCGCCATGGGTGTGGTGTTCTTCGTCGTGTACTACCTGCTGTTCCGGCTTGCGATCACGAAGTGGAACTTGCGCACTCCCGGCCGCGAACCACAAGCCGAGTTCGAAGCGGCGGAAGAGGCGAACATCACCGACGTGGGGTCGGCGCGCTCCAAGGCCGAGCAGTTGATTGCGGCCTTCGGCGGGCGCGAGAACCTCGTCGACGTCGACGCGTGCATCACTCGGCTGCGCATGGAGGTCGTCGACACCTCCAAAGTGGACCAGGCGCGGCTGCGCAGCCTGGGAGCCGCCGGGTTCGTCGAGGTAGGCAACAGTGTGCAAGCGGTGTTCGGCACTCAGGCCGAAGCGCTGAAGAACGAAATTAAGGACACCCTGTAGGCGATGCTCTTCGAATCGATAGCACGTTCTCAATCCCCGCCCGTCCGTTGGGGTTTGGGTGCTTTCGCGATGGTGCAGGTGGTCTTCTGGCTGGCTTCGGCTTCGTCGGTGCTGCTGTACGCCGGCGGCCGGTCGGTAGCCGTGTGGGAGCTTGCGTTCGCTGTCGCGATGCCCGGGGTAATCTCCGCGGCGCTGGTCGGGCTGATCACGATCCGACGCGGCAACGGTCCCCGCACCGACCTGAAGCTGTACTGGTCGTGGCGAAATGTGGCTCTGGGATTGGTGTTCGGCGTCGGTGGGCTGGTGATCTCCGTGCCGGCCGCCTTCGTCTACGTCTGGGTCGTGGGGAGTGACGCGAGCACGGCCGTCGGGGATGTGTTCGGCGGCGTCCGCACGTCCTTGCCGATCGCCGTCATCGTCTTCCTCGTCGTGGTGCTCGTGGCACCACTCTGCGAAGAGGTCGTCTATCGCGGAATGCTGTGGGGAGCGCTCGAGCGGCGTTGGGGCCGTTGGGCTGCACTGGTGGTCAGCACCATCGTGTTCGCGCTGGCCCACCTCGAATTCACCCGCTTCCCACTGCTGCTGGTGGTGGCTATCCCGATCGGGTTGGCGCGCTTGTATTCCGGCGGATTACTCGCCAGCATCGTCGCCCACCAGGTGACCAACGTCTTGCCGGGAATCGTGTTGGCGCTCGGACTGATCGGTGCGTTGCCGGTAACCTAGGTCTCTCGGATGAGACCGCTGGATTGCACACTTCCGGTCACTTGAGCATCCGTCGTGCGATGCGCGCTCCGGCGTCGCGGGTAGCTGTCCGCAGTACCGGGCGCGGACTTGTCACCGGCCCCTGAGGTCACCGCCGCGCCCCAATAGGCGCCATGCCGCCAACACCGCCGCCACGATGGCAAGCGCCCCGCACGCAGCGCCGACAACGGGCCACCACGTCGGTGCCGGAGCGCACCGGCCCATGAGCGCACACCGGTTCTGCCATGCGCCGGCGATAAGCGCCGCTTTGACGACGATGACTATCACGGCAGCGGTCACGGCTGTGCGAACGCCCATGCTCACGACGGTATCAGCGGACGCCGGCCTCGGTTGGCGGCCCGAACCAGGTGGTGAGGGCGTCCCACAGTGCGGGGTCGGGTAGGTCCCCCGCCCACGCGACGTATCCGTCAGGCCGGATCACCACCGCGTCGGGAGCCGCCACTTCGCCGAGTACCGGAAGTTCTATTCCGCCAGAGGGTTTTGCATCCACTCTTCGCACTCGGCCCTCCCATGGCACCGTATCCAGGTCCGTGCCACTGAAGTTGATCAGCACCGGCCGGGCATCGTGCAGCCGGTCGAACATCCGGATCGGACCGTCGACCGTCATCAAATCGAGATCGGGCATGGCGCGCCCGATCAGTGGGTGACCATCGCCGAGTTCGTAGCGGATGTCCAGGCCGGACATCATGGCGGCGAACCGTTTTCGAGGCTCCTCCATGCTGAGCACGTCGGACAGGACGTCACGCAGAGCGGCCGTGCGGTCGTCGTGGCGCAACAGCACCGTCTGCGCCAGCGTGTTGCGCAGCACGCGCGCGGCGACCGGATACCGCTCCGTGTGATAGGTGTCGAGGAGCTGGCCTGGCGACGTGCGCTTCACCACCTGGGCGAGCTTCCAACCCAGGTTCACCGCGTCCTGCACACCGATGTTGAGACCCTGACCTCCTACCGGAGCATGGACATGCGCCGCGTCGCCGGCCAACAGGACTCGACCGTCCCGGTATCTCGCCGCCTGTCGCGCCGCATCGGTGAACCTGGAAATCCAAGTGGGACCGTGGATTCCGAAATCGGTCCCGTACACAGTGACGAGGGCCTCGCTGAGTTCGCGCAGCGTCGGTTCAGTGGACGACTCGAGACGTCGTTCGGTGACGAGGACGCGTATCGGGCCGCCTTCTTCGAGTCTGCCGATTCCGTGCACACCGATCGCGTCGTGGCGGACTCCCCATTGAGGCTCGTCGTCCATCTCGACCTCGGCGATCAACGAACTGGTGGACGCATCCCACCCTGCGAAGTCGATGCCGGCACACTTGCGGATGACGCTGCGGCCGCCGTCGCAGCCGACCACGTATTCCGCACGCAGTGACCGGCCGTCGGACGTCGTGACGTCGACGCCGGCGTCGTCTTGGGCGATACCCGACACCTCCCGTCCGCGGTAGATCCGTACGGGCAGCTCGCCGATCCATCCGGCGAGGATCTGCTCGATGTACTTCTGCGGCAGGGCCAGCCCGTACGGATGCCGGGTGGGAAAGTCGCTGATATCCAACGGAATCGAGCAGAACGCAGCCACCTGTGCCGTTCGCCCCCGTGCCAGGAACCGGTCCGCGATTCCGCGCTGATCGAGCACCTCGATGGTGCGTGAGTGCAGACCGAGTGCCCGTGAACCCAGAACCTCCTGGGTGGCGCGCCGCTCGACGATCGCGACATCGACACGGCCCAGCGCCAGCTCACCGGCCAGCATCAGGCCCGTCGGACCGGCGCCGACGATCACCACCGCGTGGTCGAACTCCGCCCCGAGCTGTCGCTTCGAATCGTTTGGTGCCAATTCCACACAACCCCCAAGTGACCGAGTTTTGGCTTCGGCCAGCGATTTTGAGCCACGACCGGGGTCTTGCCGCAAGCCCCCCTCTGCGCTATATGTTGAAGGTGAGGGGATTTTTTTCCGCCTTCGTCAGCCGGCTAACCGCTTCCGAGCGAGCTGCTTGATCTCGGCGGCGAGAGCGTCGGCGGCGAGGATGTCGGGCAGCAGTTCGGGTTCGGTCATGACGGCTCGAAACACATGGCTGATGGTCACACCATGATCCGGGCGGTCGATGACGTCGACCGAATCGCCAGCCTTCACTCGACCGGGGATGATCACCCGCAGGTACGCGCCTGGCGCCGCAGCACGGGTGAAGGTCTTCATCCAACCGCGGATTCCCAGGAATTCGGTGAACGTACGGCAGGGAGTGCGCGGTCGCGCCACTTCGAGCAGCAGGCCCTCGGATCCGACTCGCCACCGCTCACCGATCACCGCGTCCGTCACGTCGATTCCCTCGGTGGTCAAATTCTCCCCAAACATGCCATTGCCCAGGGAACGGTCCAGCCGGGTCTCCCAGGTATCCAAGTCCTCGCGTGCGTAGACGTAGACGGCTTGATCATCTCCGCCGTGGTACTTGCGGTTGCCGATCAGATCGCCGACCAGTCCGCTGCCCATCCCGTCGCGCTTGCCTCCCGGCGCACGAACCTCGATCGGCTCTGGCGTCGGCCGCTTGTCGAAGCCCGTCCGTCCGTTCGGGCCATCCGAATAACGGTCAGCGATGTTCACCGACAGGACGCTGGGCACGACAACGAGACTACGGCTCATTTACTGCACGGCTTGGTCATGGCCTGCGCAGCACAAGCATTTCGCCGGTGACCGCCCCCTGCTCCAGCAGCTGTCCGATCCGTGAGCTCTGGCGTTCGGCCAACTGCCAGGCCCGTGTACCGCCATATCGGTCGGCCAGGGCCCTCTCCACGGCATCGACGCGGTCGTTCCAATTCCGCGGGATCGGGGGAAGCTCTGCTGTGCATCGCCACTCCTCGATGTGCAGCCCGGTTTCGTCCACCAACTCGACGATCCGATCACTGGTGGGGAAGTAATTGCCTTCGGGCTGACCCTCGTCAACGGGCTGGCGTGCCGCGAAGACGAGCAGTCCGATACGGCCTCCGGGCCGCACCGTCCGCCGCAGCTCCCTGAGCAACTCCAGTTGGTGTGGCGTCGTGCACATCACGCCCAGTGACCAGGCGGCGTCGAAGGTGGCGTCGGCTATCGGCAGCGCCGACCCGAGTCCTCGGACAACCGGGTAGCCGAACAGTTTGCGTGCTGCGCGACAGGCACCCCCTTCCGGTTCGACGAGCACCGGCGTGATCGCAACGGATTGCGCGGCATAGGCGGCCGGGCCTCCGACGCCTGCACCGCTGTCGAGCAGAGAATCGTTGGGCGACAGTCGCATTCGATCGATCAACCAGTCCAGCGCGGCCGGGCTTCCGCTGCCGCGGCAAGCAGCGGGGATGTGGTATTCCGGTCCGAGGTCTGTTGCGACCCGGGCCGTCCACTCGGCGACGGTGTCGAACTCCGCCTCCATTGCCTCGCTCACCGCATCGCCTCCGCCCGGATACGCCGACCGACCTCGGCTTTGATCTCGGCCCCGACGAGAGTGCCTTGCGCCGACGCCAGCCCCGACACGTTCACACCGTCGATTCCGTCGATCGCCAACAGTGTTCGCGCCTCCGCGACGGCGGCCGCGATCCCGGCTCCGATCGGATCGGCTGCGTTGAGCACCTCGTGAACCACCGCCTGGTCGAGTTCGAGGCCGGGCAGATTCTGCAGCACCGCTGCCGACAGCTCGTCAGTGAACACCGCAGCCGCCGCGACCACCGGAATCGACAATCCCGCGGACCGGGCGGACGTCATGAAGCTCTGGGCGATCTCGGGAGCGGGGACATGGTTGAGCACGGCGATTTGTGCTCCGGCGCGCTGCTTCTCGACGAGCCGGACCGGCCGAGCGTGCACCGGCGGTGCGGTAGGCGTTTCCGGGACAGCCGGTGACATCCCGAGAGATGCGGCCAACGAGACGAGACGGGGACCGTCGAGGTCGAACGTCTGCGTTACCTCTGGTCGGACGTCGTATCCGCGGCCGTCGCCGGTGACGCAGAGCGCCGTGCGTAAACCGAGGCTGTGCAGTCCTCGCAGTTCCTGCTCGAGGACCACGCGGTTGCGATCGCGGCATGACAGGGTGATCCAGGGCATCAGGCTGCAATCGAGGAGCAGACGGCCCATCAAGGTGGGCGGAAAGTCGGGGCGGTTGTGATGCTCGCCGACGAGCACGGCGTCGCAGGAGCCGGCGAGGATGCCGGCCGTTGCCGCGAGGTCGTCCTCGTCGAACGGGGTGCAGCTGAAGTCGGTGAGCACCAGCGGGGCGATAGTCGGCGGGGCCGGGTGCTTTGTTCCCGACCAAGCTACCACCTCGTCGAAAGCACAAGGCCCCGAACGCATCTCGCATTGCCCGTCCGGACGCACACCGCCACAGGGCCCGAACTCCATCCGTTTGGGACAGCCTTCTCTTGTTGGCAACGAGCCCTCCGCGATTTCGATATCCACCCACTGTTCCCGGGAAGTTTTCAGGTCAGGGTGCGACGGTACTGCTCGACCTGTCGCGCGTATTCGTCGAGCAATCGGAGTGATTCGTCGAGCGGGCGGGTCGGTAGCAACAGCGCAAGCTGGCCAAAACCCAGTTCCTCGGCGGCGTGCCAATAGCCGGGGTCCGCGGGGGTGCCGAACATCGCCGGCGGGACCTCGCGTTGACGGCCATCGCGCATCTGGCCGATCCGCTTGGCGAGCCGCCCGGGCGGAAGCGGGTTGGAGATCCAGCCCGCGTCATGGCGGATAACCCGCGTGACGGTGGCATCGGAGTCGCCTCCGATGAAGATCGGCGGGTGCGGTTTCTGCACCGGCTTGGGGCGACTGTAGGACGCGTCGAAGTCGACGTATTTACCGTGATACTCGGCGGGTTCCGTGGTCCACAACGCCTTTATGGCTTCGATGCGTTCGTCGAGCAGCGTGCCGCGCGTCTTCGGGTCGGTGCCGTGATCGCGCATCTCCTCGAGGTTCCACCCGGCTCCGACGCCGAACACGAACCGACCGCCGGAGATCAAGTCGATGCTGGCGGCCTCCTTCGCGGTGATGATCGGGTCACGCTGAATGAGCAGTGCGATTCCGGTGAACAACTCGATGATGGACGTCACGGCCGCCGCGGCCGCCAGCGTGACGAACGGGTCCAGCGTGCGGTAGTAGACCGAGGGCAGTTCGCCACCGCCCGGGTAGGCGGACTCCCGGCTCGCCGGGATGTGCGTGTGCTCAGCGACGACCAACGAAGCAAAGCCGCGCTCCTCCACCGCCCGTGCCAGCGAAACGGTGTCGACGCTGTCGTCGTTGACGAATGTGGAAATCCCGAACTCCATCTGCAACCCCTTTCCCCGCTTAGCCCGCTCGCCAGTCCAGGCTTATCCCGGTTCTGGCCGCAGCTGGAAACCTTGAGTAACTTTGCGGCTCAACCACTTTCGGCGGCCGCCCTGGCCCGCTCCCTCACCGACGCGATCACCCCGCCGTCGTTGAGGATGTCGGTACCGGTGAGGTAACTGGCTTTGGCGCTGGCGCAGAAAGCGATCAACTCCGCCATCTCTTCGGGCGTACCCCATCGCGGCACCGCAGCGTTGGTGACCATCGCGCCGGCGCCGGCCTGCTCCTCCAGCCTGCCCATCTCGGTGTCGATGGATCCCGGCGATACCGAGACGATGCGCAGCGCCCGCCTGTTGAACCTCTCGGCCTGCGAGCTGCTGTACCACCTGACGAAGCTCTTGCTCACCGCATAGGCAAGACCAGAACGCGCTTCCTCCGGAGCGATGCTGCAGACCGCCAGCATCTCGGACATGAATCGGTCTTCGTCCTGCAGCGCCAGTGGAAACTTCGCGGTGGGAATCATCTCCTCCGGGAGCAAGTGGGCTGCCATCGACGCCACGTTGACGATCGCGGACCCCTCGCCCGCTGTCGCGTAGAAGACCTCGTCGACGTTCACGGTGCCGAGCGCATTCGTGCGCATGACGTAGTCGGCGGCCCCCATGCTGGGGCTCACCCCGGCTGCATGAATCACCGAGGTGATCTCTCCGAGCCCGGATGCGGTCTCGAACAGCCGGACGACGGCCTGCCGATCGGTGACGTCACAGTTGACGACGGCGTGGGTGATATCGAGGTCCTTCAGCGCGACGGCAGCGGTGTCGAGCCGGTCCTGCCTAACGTCGCAGAGGACGACCGTGTGGTCTTGGCCGACGACCCTGGCCGTCGCCAGCCCTATGCCCCCAGCCCCGCCTGTGATTACCGCTACTCGACTCATAGGTGGACCGTATACACGGCGTTCCGCGGCAGGACGAGAGGACCGGTTCTGACATCAATCACGCCGACGCGGCCCGAGGCTGAACTCTTACTTCGCCATATTCGTGAAGCGGGACAGATGAAGCTGATGCGCGACCGTGACCGTCTTGGTTTGGCCATTTCGGTGCTTGGCGACAATGAGGTCTGCCTCGCCGAGTCGTTCTTCGTTGTCCTGATCGAATAAGTCGGGCCGATGCACGAGGATGACGATGTCCGCATCCTGTTCGAGCGAGCCTGACTCGCGTAGGTCAGAGAGCATCGGCTTCTTGTCCGTGCGCTGCTCTGGGCTGCGGTTCAGTTGGCTCAGCGCGACGACGGGTACCTCGAGCTCCTTGGCCAGAAGCTTGAGATTCCGCGAAAACTCCGACACCTCTTGCTGTCTCGACTCGAACCTCTTGCCCGACGTCATCAACTGCAGGTAGTCGACGACGATGAGTTTCAGCTCCGCTTTCTGCCGTAACCGACGCGCCTTCGCGCGGATCTCCATCAACGTCAGGTTCGGTGAATCATCGATATAGAGTGGCGCCTCACTGATTTGGCTCATTCGCCGTGCCAACCGGGCCCAGTCGTCGTCACCCATTCGCCCCGATCGCATGTCTGACAACTTGATCTTCGCCTCTGCGGACAGCAAGCGCATCACGATCTCCGACTTGCTCATCTCGAGCGAGAACATGACGCTGGCCATTTGGTTCTTGATGGAGCACGACCGCAGGAAATCCAGGCCCAACGTGCTTTTTCCGGAACCCGGCCTGCCGGCGACAATGACCATCTGGCCCGGGTGCAGCCCGTTGGTGAGCTCGTCGAGTTCGACGAAGCCCGTCGGGACCCCGCTCGCCCGTCCCCCGCTGGACGCGATCGCGTCGATCTCGTCCATCGTGGGTTGCAGCAACTGTTCAAGGGGCACAAAGTCTTCCGACAGCCGCCGGTCCGTGACGTCGTAGATCTCGGCTTGCGCGCGGTCGACCACCTCGGAGACGTCAGAGCCTTCCGCGCCGGCGTAGCCGTACTGCACCACGCGGGTGCCGGCCTCGACGAGCCTGCGCAGCAGCGCCTTCTCCGCGACGATGCCGGCGTAGTAGCCGGCGTTGGCCGCCGTCGGCACCGTCGAAATCAGCGTGTGCAGATACGGCGCACCGCCGATCCGGCGCAGCAGCCCGCGCCGATCCAGTTCGGCCGCCACCGTCACCGCGTCAGCGGGCTCACCGCGCGTGGACAGGTCAACGATGACGTCGTAGATGTTCTGGTGCGCAGGGCGATAGAAATCCCCGGGCCGCAACTTCTCTACGACATCGGCGACGGCGTCCTTGCTCAGCAGCATGCCGCCAAGCACCGACTGCTCGGCGACGATGTCTTGAGGCGGCTGACGGCCGAACTCTTCGTTCGACCCGGGGGCGTCAATGCCCGAATGTCCGAGATCGTCCACTACGGCCACTGGCGCGCCCCACCTCCTCCCGAACGTACGTTCGCCTCAACTGTCACGACGATAAGTCAAGCCGCCGACAACCTTCCGTCTCGACGCGCCGAGGTCCCCTGAACGATCCGACGCTAAGGGTTGCTGGCCGGCCTTCAAAGCGGCCCTGTTGATGAACTTGTGGACGGCATGTGGACAGCCGCTTTCAAGCGTGTTGAAGCCCTGTGGACAACTTGTGGATAGCGCTCGGATTTATCCCCATATTCGCTGCTAACGCCGACATAACAGGTGGTGGTGGCTGTGGATCGGAATCGCTTCGGCGTGTCTTGTCCGGTTGCCTTTTCGGGCGTGTTGTGTTGCGTCCGGTTGAGGCGCAGGTTAACGCTCGGTTAGATTCGCTGTGCCCGCGATGCCTGGATTAGTTCGCTGGCGCGAGCCGAATACGACGTCGGGGTGTCACCCGACCCGGGAAACAGGCGGTCACCGCTTCGCCCAGGCTCTACCGCCGTTCGCAAGAAATTTGCCCACCTGTCGACTTCGGGACAAAATCCGCCACGACGTGGGTCCGAGAAGGCGTGGATTGACCGAATTAGGCTGAATCTCAGCCACATTCGCGTCAGCTACTGCTCGGCGACGACCTCGAGCGCAACGGTGGCCGCAACATCGCTGTGCAGGCGCACGACGATCGGGTGGCTGCCGAGCGCCTTGATGTGCGCCTGGGGCATCTGCACCGCCCGCTTGTCCAAATTGGGCCCGCCGGCCTTCTTGATCGCCGACACGACATCGGCCGCGGTGACCGAGCCGAACAGCTTGCCAGAATCGCCCGCCGTGCGCGCCGGCAGCGACACCGTACCCAGGCCTTCGAGGACCGTCTTCAACTCGGTGGCGTGCTCGCGGTCCCGCACCGTCTTGGCGTCGCGCGCGCGCCGGATGTCGTTGGCCTGCTTCTCGGCCCCGCGGGTGGCGACGATCGCCAGTCCGCGCGGCAGCAGATAGTTTCGGCCGTAGCCGTCTTTGACCTCCACGAGGTCCCCGGCCGACCCGAGATGGTCGACTTCGGCGGTGAGGATCAGCTTCATCGTCGTTCCTGTTCGATTTCTCAGCGGGTCGAGGACGTGAACGGCAGCAGTGCCACCTCACGAGCATTCTTGACCGCGATTGCGATGTCGCGCTGATGCTGCACGCAGTTTCCGGTCACCCGCCGGGCGCGAATCTTGCCCCGCTCGCTGATGTAGGTGCGCAGCAGCGCGGTGTCCTTGTAATCGATCGCCTGGTTCTTGTTGGCGCAGAACACGCATTTGCGCGTCTTAACCGGCTTCTCAGGAGCCGGGCGCCGCTTGTTCGACTTCGCCATGGGTCTTTTTCTCTCTCTTGGGTTCTTGGTTGTCGTTAGAAGGGCGGCTCGTCGTCGCCGCCGCCGAAGGAGCCGGATGCCGGTGCGCTGCCCCACGGGTCGTCGGTGGTGGCGGACTGGCCACCGGATTGCCGTGACCCGCCACCGAATCCGCCGCTGCCGCTGCCCCGGCTGGCTTTGTTCACCTTCGCCGTGGCGTAGCGCAGCGACGGGCCGATCTCGTCGACCTCGACCTCGACGACAGTGCGCTTCTCACCCTCCCGAGTTTCGAACGAGCGCTGCTTGAGCCGCCCGGTGACGATGACGCGGGCCCCACGGGTCAGGCTCTCGGCGACGTTCTCGGCGGCTTCCCGCCAGATGTTGCACCGCAAGAACAGCGCCTCGCCGTCTTTCCACTCCCCGCTCTGCCGGTCGTAGATGCGGGGCGTGGACGCGACGGTGAAGTTCGCGACCGCGGCACCCGACGGCGTGAACCGCAGTTCGGGGTCGGCGGTCAGGTTTCCGACGACGGTGATCGTCGTGTCACCAGCAGCCACGGTGTCCTCCTGGGCGGTTGGGTGAGGTTGTCGTGCGCGAGCCTACGCAGCGGCACTGACGTCCGGTATCCATTCAGTGCTTGTCTGTGCGCAACACCTTGGTCCGCAGCACCGACTCGTTCAGGCTCAGCTGACGGTCGAGCTCGGTCACCGTCTCCGGCTTGGCCCTCACGTCGAGCACGGCGTAAATGCCCTCGGAATGCTTGGCGATCTCGTAGGCCAGCCGGCGGCGGCCCCAGATGTCGACCTTGTCCACCTTGCCGCCGTCGTTGCGGATCACGTTGAGGAACGCCTCTAACGACGGAGCCACGGTGCGTTCGTCAAGGGTGGGGTCGAGGATGACCATGATTTCGTACGGACGCATGGGAACCTCATCACCTCCTATGGTCGTCTGCGGCCACGGCGGATCCGTGACAGGAGGGTCGCCTGCGTCGGCAACCGGCCCAGGCTACAGGAACACCCGCTGATCTGCGAAATCGTACACTCAATCCCTTGCGAGCGTGCGTCGTCGTACGCCTTGGACACGCGTGTCGGTGTGCAAACCCGCACGGTCGCCCAGAAAGCGGGGAAGCCAGGCGGGCGGCGCGTCGGGTGCGTTCTCGAAGACCCCTGCGGACGGGTCGTCGACGCCGCCGATTCGCACAAGGTCGCGCTCCGGGTGGTAGATCTGCCACACCACCATCGCGCACAGCGCCATCACCGCCAAATCCCTCAGCAGCACCGTCGCCGTGAAGGGTTGCTCGGGCAGCCCGTGATTCGGGTCGCCGTACAGGTAGTACATCCGCGGCACCCACACGAGCGCGTCAACGGTCATCCACGCCAACAGGATTCGTCGGTGCGGCAGCGCAAGCACCGCCAGCGGCACCAGCCACAGCGAAAACTGCGGACTCCACACCTTGTTTGTCAACAGGAACGCCGCCACCACCAAGAAGGTCAGCTGTGCCACCCGCGGGCGCCGCGGCGCGGTCAGCGCGACGAACGTGATCGCCACGCAGATGATCAGAAACAGCACGGCCACAACGGTGTTCAGCACCACGGGCGGTTCCCAGAAGCCCAAGCTACCGTCGAAGCCCGACCATCCGGTGAACGACTTCACCACGTTGTACAGCGAATCCATGTCGTCGCCGCGGCGCGCGTTGAGCCGGAAGAACTCCGACCAGCCGCGCGGAAATAGCACCAGCACAGGCAGATTCACCACCAGCCAGGTGAAAGCCGCGGTACCCGCCGTATACCCCACCGGGCGAAGCTTGCCGGTGCGCACCCCGAGCGCCAGCAACGGCAGCAGCAGCAGCACCGGGTACAGCTTCGCCGTGACACCGAGACCGATCAACAAGCCTGCCAACACCGGCTTGCGCCGGGCCCACGCGAGCATCGAACCGACCGCGAAAGCCGTTGCCAGCGCGTCGAAGTTGGTGAAGATCTGAAAGATCAGCAGCGGCGACGCAGCGACCAGTGCCGCATCCCAGATCCGCCTGCCGGCCAGCCTCGCGGTGGCCCACACGACGCCCAGCCATGCGAACGCCAGCCCGAACGCGGAGATGTTGAAGAACATCACCACCTCGGCGATCACCGGGAGGCCGGCGACCTTCATGAGCGCCGTGTACGTCTTGGCCACCGCCATCGACGCGTACTGGTAGAGCCCGGTCAGCACCGGATACTCCATGTACCGCACTGCAGGGCGGCCGTCGTACTGAGTTTTCGGCTTGCCCTCAGAGTCGGTTTCCAGCCAACTCGACTTGTACGGGAACTTGCCCAGATTCAACAGTTCGGCGGTGTAGAGCGGGACGGTGTCGGAGTAGCACAGTTCGTAGTACGCGCGGTTGTTCTCCCAGTTCGCCACCCGCTGGTCGGCCGGGCCGGTCCCGGTGCTCTGCAAGCACGCGGCCTTCGTCGAATATCCCAGCGCCAAGAAGACCAGCCCGATGAGGAACATCACCCGCAGCGGCGTGAGAAACGCCTGCCGGCCGATCAGCGCATGCCGGCCGACCGGCCCGCCGATGGTCTCTGACAACGCGGCACCGATCGCGTCGGTGCGGCTGGGCAGGTCGCGGTCCTCGAGGCTGCGCGGGTCAGCGGCGAGCGGCTGCGGTGAAACCACCGCAGCCGAGTTCTGCTCCGCGTCGACAATGTCGGTCACGGCGGCGGCGCGGGCCCGGGCGGCGGACCCTGCGGAACTACGTCACTGCCCGGGGGTGGAGGCGCGGGAACCGTGGTGGGCGGACCGATCGGGATCGTGATGCCCGGCGCCACTTCGACCGTCGGCTGAACGACCTCGCCGGGTGCGGGCGTGGCCTCAGTCGGTGACGGCGTCGGCGAAGGGGTCGACGGCTTCGGCGGCGGTGCTGCAGGCACCCCCGCATAACCGCCGATCGACGTCGGCTTGGGGAACGACTCGTTGTCTGTGCCCTCCAACGCCCCGTCCATCGTGGCCTTCCACACGTCCGACGGCAGCGTCGAACCCCAGACCGGCGAGCCCCACTTGTTCTCGAGCGGCTTGTCTCCGCGTACCGTGCCGACCCAGACCGCCGTCGACAGCGACGGCGTGAAGCCCACCATCCACGCGTCCTTGTTCTGCCCGGTGTCGCCTAGCTGCGTCGTACCGGTCTTGGCGCCCGAGGGGCGTCCGCCGGCGAGGTTGTGGCCGTTGGAGTATCCGGCGATCGGCTGCATTGCCGAGATCGCGTTGTTGGCGACCGCTTCGTCGAAGCGCCGCTCCCCGCCGCTCTCTTGCGTGCCCGCGTCGAACAGCACCTCGCCCTCGGCGTTGACCACCTTCTGCACGAAGTGCGGAGCTCGGTACATGCCCGACGCCGCGATGGTGGCATATGCCGAGGCCATGTCGATGGGCCGAGTCTGGTACTGGCCCAGCACAATTCCGTTGTTGGGTGGCCCACCCTGGCCGTCCTCGGACAACGTGTGCTCGACACCGGGGAAGCTTTCGGCGATGCCGGCCTCGTGCGCCGCGGCGGCGACGTCAGCCGGGCCGTTCTTCAGCTTCAGCATCAGCCGGTAGTAGCTGGTGTTCAGCGAGCGCTTCAGTGCCTCGGCGATGTTGCACGTGCCACAGCTTTCGCCTTCGACGTTGGTGATCTTGACGCCGTCGACGGTCAACGGCGAGCTGTCTACCTGAGTGCCAAGACCGATGCCCTGCCGGAGCGCGGCGAGCAACGCGAAGACCTTGAACGACGAACCTGTCTGCAGACCGGCCTGAGCGAAGTCGAAGCCGTTTGCGTCCGATCCGCCGTAATACGCCTTCACGCCACCGGTTTTCGGGTCCACGGACACCACCGCGGCGCGCATGTCCGGATCCTGGCCCTCGAGGTACTCGTTCACCGCGTCCTCGGCGGCCTTCTGCGCCTTCGCGTCGATGGTGGTGGTGATCTGCAAACCCTGCGTGTTCAGAGTCTGCTCATCGATATTGAACAGGTCGAGCAGTTCCTGGGTGACCTGGCGTTCGATCAGCCCGTTCGGGCCGGTGGTCTGGCTCTCCATCCGCGACTGGTCCGGCGGCACCGTCGTCGGGAACACCTGCGCCGCCCGCTCGCCGGCAGGCAGCGCTCCGATGGTGACCATTCCGTCGAGCACCCAACTCCACCGCTTCTCGGCACCCTGCGGGTCGACGGCCGGGTCGAGGCTGGACGGCCGTTGGATCAGCGCAGCCAACAGGGCGCCCTCGGAAACCGTGAGCTGCTCCACCGGCTTGTTGAAGTAGGCTTTCGACGCCGCCGCGATGCCGTAGGCGCCGCGCCCGAAGTAGATGATGTTCAAATATGCCTGCAGCACTTGATCTTTCGACCACTCGCTGGACATCTTTGTAGCGATCACGAGTTCTTTGGCCTTGCGGGTGATCCCGCCGATGCCGGAGCGCTGCGAACCAACCAGGGCGTTCTTGACGTACTGCTGGGTGATCGTCGACCCGCCCTGCGTGTCGCCGCCGAACAGGTTGTTCTTCACCGCGCGGGCGAAGCCGCTGAACGAGAAGCCGGGGTTGGAGTAGAAGTCGCGGTCTTCGGCGGCCATCACCGCGTCCTTGACGTGCTGCGGCACCTGGCTGATGTCGACGTCGACGCGGTTGCCTTCCGGCGGAACGATTTTCGCCAATTCCGTGGTGCCGTCGCTGGCGAGAATCGTGGAGACCTGATTGGTGCGGATGTCGCCGGGCTGTGGCACGTCGACGATGAGATAGGCCATGCCGAACGTCACGAGCGGCAGCACAATGAAGATCGTCACCGCGAGCACCAGCCCGCGCCGCACCCCCTTCCAGTTCACATGGCGCCGTGGGCCCGGTGTCGGGCGAGGCGGCCGGCCCCCGCCGGGCGGACGCGGGGGTCCTCCTGGTGGCGGTTTCGGCGGCGTCCCGTCAAGCGCCGCCTTGACAACGTCGACTTCGTCCCGAAGGGGTTCGATGTTGTCGGCGACCGGGGGAAGCACGGTGGTGGGGCGCGCGTCGGGGGGTCTGGGCCGGCGCGGCGGCTGGCCCGGCGCTGGCCTTCCGGCCCGCTGCGCTGGACCCGCAGCACGGCCACCCGCCGCTGCGTGGCGGCTGTCGGTGGCTGACCGGTCCGGACGCTCTCCGCTATTCACTGGCCGTGCGCGCGCCGGTGCGCGCCGTCCGAGTGCCGCGCGGAGGTCGACTCGCGCCGAGCACGTACGACTTGACCAGGTGATTCCAGCTGCAGGTCCGGCATACCTCCACCACGTGTACCGAGAATTCGTCGAATCGGGCTGCGAGCATTACCAACTCCTCGGCGGTGCGCGCAGAACCGGATACCGCGCCGAGGTGATCGCCAAACACCCACGACACCAACGTGAGCTGTTCCTTACGGCAGATCGGGCACATTACAGAACTGGGCTTGCCGTGGTACTTGGCCGCCCGCAGCAAATAGGGATTGGCGTCGCAGACTTCCGAGACACCGGTGCGTCCCGAGTAGACCTCAGCGAGCAGAGACCTGCGCCGAAGCGCGTAGTCCACCACCTGTCGCTGCAGTCGCACGTTGACCAGAGTACGTCCCAACCCCCACGGGGGAAGCAGAGAAGCCGGACCGGCTGGATGGATCTGCCCTGCGGCCTGCATGGTTGACGCGGCATATTTCTGCGCGCCTCTTACGATCGTCGTCGTGACGACGCGGCAATCGGCGGGCACCCGAGCCAAAGACAGCGATCGGAACGACACCTGCCAGGTGCTCGACACCGCGCTGTCCGAAGGCCAGCTGTCGATGGAGGAACACCGTCAGCGGGTCAGTGCTGCGACCAACGCGATGACGTTAGGGGAGCTGCAGTCGCTCGTGGCTGACCTTCAGACGTCGAACGCGCCGGTCAAATTGCCAACGCTGAAGTCCCCCAGACAGTTTCAGGGTGCCGGCTGGGGCATGCGGTTGGCGGTGGCCGCGGTACTGGTGTTGTTCGGCGTCGGGATCGGGTGGGGCATCTTCGGCAGCGGCTCGCCACTGTCCGCCGACCCGGGCGCAGCGCCCGACGGCATCGCCGCCAACACCCAGGCGCCCCCGCGCATGCTTCACTCGGCGAACGGCCTGAACGGGATGTTCGCGCAGGCGCGCAAGAGGTGGGGCGACACCATGGGCTATGGCCTGACCATCTACCCCGACTACGCGT
>JBLNEK010000072.1:0-7135 GCA_050262635.1 Candidatus Sericytochromatia bacterium
TGGGTCCGCATCATCTACCGCTGCTGGCACGACCAGCGCCCCTACGACCCCAACCTGCACGGCGGAACACAAAGACTCATGCCACAAACGGCCTGAGGTTGACTCAGGAAGTGTCATCGCCGCACCTCCCCGGCGCTGAGGCGGCGCGCGCCGACGACCGCCACGACGACCGCGGCCACCGCGACGAGAAGGATCGAAAGCGCCACCGCGGCGTCCGCATCGCTTTCCCGCTCGACGTAGATCTGCAACGGCAGGGTCCGGGTGACGCCGTAGCGCGAGCCGGCGAACGTCAGCGTCGCTCCGAACTCGCCCAGCGAGCGGGCGAACGCCAGCACCGCCCCGGCTACCAGTCCGGGCGCCAGCAGCGGCAGCGTCACCCGCCACCACACCGCCGTCGGGCCGGCCCCCAGCGTCGCGGCGACGTCCTCGTACCGCCCGCCGGCGCTGCGTGCCGCACCCTCCATCGCGATCACCAGGAACGGCAGCGACACGAACGTCTGGGCCAGCACCACCGCCGTCGTCGAAAACGCGATGTGGACGCCGGCCATCTCGAGGTAGCGGCCCAGCAGCCCGAGCCGGCCGAACGTGTAGAGCAGCGCGATCCCTCCGACCACCGGCGGCAGCACCAGCGGGAGCAGGATCAGCGGGCGCACCACCCGCGCGAGCCGGGCATCGCCGCGGGCCAGCAGCAGCGCCAGCGGGACGCCCAGCACCAGGCACAATGCGGTGCTGGCGGCCGCGGTGCGCATGCTCAGCAGCAGCGCCGTGCGCGAGGGCGGGCTGATGATCAGCCCGACGAAGTTCGGCCAGTCGACCTTGACCGCCATCGCCAGCAGCGGAAGGGCGACGAACACCGCACCGAGTGCCGCGGGAACGTACAGCCACGTCGGCAGCCCGGCCGGTCGGGTCACGGATCAGACCCTAATGCGTGGCCCGTGCGACGCACCGGCGCGACCGGCGCGTCCGGCTTCGGCCAATAGCTACCGTCCAGTAACATCGTCTCCGAACGGCACCCATGCACAGCGAGGAGGCATGCGATGGACGTGCTCGTCACCGGCGGCGACACCGACCTGGGCCGCACCATCGCCGGGACCTTCAAAGACGACGGGCATCGGGTCGTGATCGCCGGCGCCCGGCGCGCCGAACTGGAGATCGCCGCCAAGGAACTCGACGTCGACGCCGTCACGTGCGACTGCACCGACCCGGCGAGCCTCGCCGACGCGATGCCGCTGCTGCCGCATCACCTCGACACCATCGTCAACGTCCCCGCGCCGTCGTTCGACCGCGGCGATCCGCGCACATACACGCTCGCCGAGCGGGCCGCCGTGTGGCGTAACGACCTCGACGCCACCCTGCTCGCGGCCGTGCAGATGGTCAGCGCGATCGGCGACCACCTGCACTCCGGCGGCTCGATCGTCAATGTGGTCCCCGACAATCCGCGCGATGGCACCCCCGCAGCCGCGATGAAGGCCGCGCTGTCGAACTGGACCGCGGGCCAGGCCGAGTTCTTCGGCACCCGTGGCATCACGATCAACACCGTCGCATCGGGCCGCGGCGCGCAAGCCGGTTACGACGGGCTGTCCACCGGCGTACCCGCCAGTGCCGGAAGCGAAATCGCCCGTCTCGCCTTGTTTTTGACGACACCGGCGGCCCGTCACATCACGGGTCAGACCCTTCACGCCAGCCACGGCGCGCTCGCGCACTGGGAGTGACCCGGGCGTGCGGCTAGGGTCGAATCCGTGACGATTCGACTGGGCTACCAGATCCCCAACTTCTCGTACGGCACGCCCGTATCGGAACTGTTCCCGACGGTGATCCGCCAGGCGCAGGAAGCCGACGGCAGCGGGTTCGATGCCGTGATGGTGATGGACCACTTCTACCAATTACCGATGCTCGGCGCCCCCGAGGAGCCGATGCTCGAGGCGTACACCGCACTCGGCGCGCTGGCGACGGCGACGAAGAACGTGCAGCTGGGCACGCTGGTCACCGGCAACACGTACCGCAACCCGACGCTGCTCGCCAAGATCATCACCACGCTGGATGTGGTCAGCGCCGGGCGCGCGGTGCTGGGCATCGGCACCGGCTGGTTCGAACTCGAACACGACAGCCTCGGCTTCGAGTTCGGCACGTTCACCGACCGGTTCAACCGCCTCGAGGAGGCGTTGCAGATCATCCTGCCGATGATCAAAGGCGAGCGGGCCACGTTCTCCGGCGACTGGTACCACACGGATGGCGCGTTCGCGAATCCCCATCTACGCGAACACATTCCGCTTCTGATCGGCGGCCGCGGCGAGAAGAAGACGTTCCGGCTGGCCGCGCAGCACTTCGACCACCTCAACATCATCGGCGGGTTCGACGAGTTGCCCCGCAAGCTTGATGCGCTGAAGCAGCGCTGTGACGACGTCGGGCGCGATCCGGCGACGCTTGAGACCAGCATGCTGGTCACTGCCCTGGTCGACGACAATGCCTCGGCCGAGCAGATACCCGAGCAGATGAAGCAGCGCATGGTGGCGGGCAGCGCCGACTCCGTGGCCGAGCAGATTAAGACCAAGGCGCTCGACACCGGCCTGGACGGGGTGATCGTCAACCTAGCCTACTACTCGCCGGGTGTCGTCGCGAAGCTCGGCGAGGCCCTCAAGCCGCTGGTGAGCTGACGGCAGCAAATGCCGGGCGGGTGGCCAAGACCACTGGGTGCGGCCGTGATTGCGGGCAGGCGCCCGACTAACGTGGAGGTAGTCCACCGTTTCCCGCCCGTCCAGGAGCCACCATGAGCGCGCAGCCCCCGGCCACGGCCGAACCGAAACGCCGGCATCAGGTCGTCGTCATCGGCTCGGGATTCGGCGGGCTCAACGTCACCAAGGCCCTCAAGCGCGCCGACGTCGACATCAAGCTCATCGCGAAGACCACCCACCACCTGTTCCAGCCGCTGCTGTACCAGGTGGCCACCGGGATCATCTCCGAGGGCGAGATTGCGCCCGCGACGCGGGTAATCCTTCGGCGGCAGCGCAACGCGCAGGTGCTGCTTGGCGACGTCACCAAGATCGACCTGCGCAACCAGAAGGTGACGTCGGAGCTGCTGGGCCACACCTACGTCACCCCCTACGACACGCTGGTGATCGCCGCGGGCGCCGGCCAGTCCTACTTCGGCAATGACCATTTCGCCGAGTTCGCACCCGGCATGAAGACGATCGACGACGCGCTCGAACTGCGCGCCCGGATCCTGTCGGCGTTCGAGCAGGCGGAGCGGTCCAGCGACCCTACCCGCCGCGAGAAGTTGCTGACGTTCACGGTTGTCGGCGCCGGTCCGACCGGAGTCGAGATGGCCGGCCAGATCGCCGAGCTCGCCGACCACACGCTCGAGGGCACGTTCCGCCACATCGACTCGACGAAGGCGCGGGTGATCCTGCTCGACGCGGCGCCGGCGGTGCTGCCGCCGATGGGCGAGAAGCTGGGCAAGAAGGCTGCGGCGCGGCTGGAGAAGATGGGCGTCGAGATCCAGCTGAACGCGATGGTCACCAACGTGGACCGCAACGGGCTGACGGTCAAGGACGCCGACGGCACCACCCGACGCATCGAGTCGGCCTGCAAGGTCTGGTCGGCGGGCGTGTCGGCCAGCCCGCTGGGCATGCAGCTAGCCGATCAATGCGGGGTTGAGCTCGACCGCGCCGGTCGGGTCAAGGTGTTGCCGGACTTGACGATTCCGGGTCACCCGAACGTGTTCGTGATCGGCGACATGGCCGCAGTGGAGGGGGTGCCCGGGATGGCGCAGGGCGCCATTCAGGGCGGCAAGTACGCCGCGTCGTGCATCAAGTCCGAGCTGAAGGGCGCCGACCCGAGCGAGCGTGAGCCGTTCCAGTACTTCGACAAGGGGTCGATGGCGACGGTGTCGCGGTACAGCGCGGTCGCCAAGATCGGTCCGCTGGAATTCGGCGGGATCATCGCGTGGTTCGCGTGGCTGGTGCTGCACCTGGTGTACCTCGTCGGCTTCAAGACCAAGGTCACCACGCTGCTGTCCTGGTTCGTCACGTTCATCGGCCGCAACCGTGGCCAGTTGACCGTCACCGAGCAGCAGGCCTTCGCCCGGACGCGGATCGAGCAACTCGAGGAGATCGCCGCGACCGTGCAGAGCGAGGCCGCCAGCTAGAGCTGCTCGAGGTTCTGCAGCCGGACCTGTCCGCGCGCGACCACGCGGTCGTTCTCGTCGGTGATCGTGGTCAGCCACAGCTGCTGGCGGCGGCCGCGGTGGATCGGAGTCGCGACCGCGTGGATTGTCCCCCCGCGGATCGCGCGCAAGAAGTCGGTGTTGTTGTTGACGCCGACGACGGTGCCGCCGCCATTCGCCGACAGCCAGGTGTGGCCGCAGACGCTGGACAGGCTTTCAACGATCGCGCAGTAGACGCCGCCGTGCACGATTCCCCACGGCTGCAACAATTTTGGGGTGACGTCGAGCCTAGCGCGTCCCTCGTCCGGCGTGATCTCCAGATACGTCAATCCGATTTCGCTGTCGAATCCCTGGCCGATGTCGGGTTCTGGCTGCGTGGACACACAGATTGTCTACACGCCACGGCGTTCGACGGAAAACGGGGCCCCGCGCTGTTGATTACGGGGCACCGTTCGGGGGGTGGACTCGGCGATGAGCCGCTTGCGCCAAGAGCAGAAGGTTATGCAGCCCTCAGGACTCCACGCGGCCCGTCAGTCGAGTCGTGGTGTGCCGCGCACCGGCAGGCCGAAGCTCGCGAATGCGTCGAGGACGGCCTGTCCGCGTCGCATGCCGGTCTCCTGGCACGAGCCGGCCAGCTGCGGAACGTGCGTGCCGGCGGTGACCACCGCGGAGCCGACCATCGCCCACATCGCCGGCACCGACAGCGCGCCGCCGCTGACCGCGTGCATTCGTTCGAAGAGCGGCGATAGCGCCCGGTGGCTGCGGTGTGCCGTCCAGGTGGCCAACGCGGCCATGTTCGGGAGCCTGACGACGGTGCCGCCGCGGGCGGGATCGTCCGGCAGCACCCGCAGCGTGGGGTCGACGACGCCGGACCAATCGATCTCGCCCTCGGAATCGCAATGCACCCAAAGGTTTTCCAGCCCCGGGTCCCACGCCCGGCCCTCTAGGATCAACAGCGGTACCACCCGGCCCACCACCGCATAGGCGAGCGTGGCGGCCAGTTGCGAGGCGGCGGCCCGGCTGTCGATCTCGGCGGCGGCGGCCCGGTACATGGTCTGCAGCCGGTCCGTTGTCACCGCCGACGACAAGGGCCACCACCTCCGGCGTCCTACGTCGGCCATCACTGCGACCCCGTAGACGCGGGGGCATTCCGGGCGCAGTTCGCGAAGCCGGCGGCTGGACTAGTGCAGCGGCAGTGATGCCGCGGGCGCCATGGCGGCGATCAGCGGGTCTTCGACCACCAGTGTCATGAAGCCTCCATAAATTAGGGTTGGCTACCATAACCGATATGCTGTTGATGTGCCACACTGAACTGCGTACGACGCGCAGTAGTAAGTCAGTAGTAGGCTGTATGTATCCCGCAGGAGATGAACACCATGGCCAAGTTGACTCGGTTGGGTGAACTCGAACGCGCGGTCATGGATTACCTGTGGTCGTCGCCGGAGCCCCAGACCGTCCGCCAAGTACACGAGGCGCTGGCGGCCCGGCGCGACCTGGCCTACACCACGATCATGACGGTGTTGCAGCGGCTGGCCAAGAAGAACCTCGTCGTCCAGCACCGCGACGACCGAGCCCATCGCTACGCGCCGACGCGCGGCCGCGACGAGCTGGTGGCAGGCCTGATGGTCGACGCGCTCGACCAGGCCGCCGACTCTGGAGGTCGCGAGGCCGCACTCATGCACTTCGTCGAGCGCGTGGGTGCCGACGAAGCCGCCGCACTGAGGCGGGCACTGGCCGACCTCGAAGCCAAACACCAGGCACCCCGTAAGGCTCCGGACGAGAGCTGAGAGACTTACCCGGTGTCCGCGCTGGCCTTCGCACTCGTCGCGCTGACCCTGGCTGGCCCCGTGCCGGAGCTGCTGGCCCGGGCGTCGTGGCCGATGCGGGCACCGAGGGCTGCGGTCGTGTTGTGGCAGGCCATCGCGGTTGCGGCCGTGCTGTCGGCATTCTCCGCGGGTATCGCGATCGCCGTCCGCTTGTTCGTGCCCGTTCTCGACGGCCGGCCGGTCACCGATGAGCTTCGAGCCCTGGGATTTTCGCTGTGGCTGGCCTACCTCACCGTCTTAGCGATCACCCTTCTGATCGGTGCGCGGCTGGTGATCGCTGTATTGCAGGTCGCGATCGCAACCCGCCGGCGCCGGGCGCATCACCGGATGCTCGTGGACCTGCTCGGCTCCACCGGCACCGGACATCTGCGGATCCTCGACGTCTCCGAGCCGCTGGCCTACTGCCTACCGGGTGTGCGTAGCCGGGTGGTCGTGAGCCAGGGTGCGCTGAACACGTTGAGCGACAAGGAGATCACCGCGATCCTGCGCCACGAGCGGGCCCACCTGCGCGCCCGTCACGACCTGGTGCTCGAGATGTTCACCGCGGTGCACGCGGCTTTCCCCCGGTTCGTGCGCAGCGCCCGCGCCCTGGACGCGGTGCGGCTGTTGGTCGAGATGCTGGCCGACGACGCCGCGGTGCGGGCCGCGG
The DNA here is from genome assembly GCA_050262635.1 of Candidatus Sericytochromatia bacterium. Classification (GTDB taxonomy): domain Bacteria; phylum Actinomycetota; class Actinomycetes; order Mycobacteriales; family Mycobacteriaceae; genus Mycobacterium. The sequence goes on from JBLNEK010000072.1 coordinate 6,638, forward strand.
GCCCCACTCCCCTGGCCCGGGCTCTGGTGGCATGCGCGGCAGGGCCCACGCCTTCGGGCGCGCTGGCCGCGGGCGGACCAAGCACCGTCGTGCGGGTGCGGCGGCTCTCCGGACGCGGCAACAGCCTCGTGGTGGCCACCAGTGCCTACCTTGCCGCGGCGGCAATTCTGGTGGTGCCGACAGTCGCGCTCGTGGTGCCGTGGCTGACCGAGTTGCAGCGGCTGTTCTCTGCCTAGTTTTCCTACGCGACAACAGAACAGGAAGGCGACCGATGCCTGGACCAGACACCACCGGCACCGCCCAGATCGGCGTCACCGGGCTGGCCGTGATGGGCTCCAACATCGCCCGCAACTTCGCCCGGCACGGCTACACCGTCGCGCTGCACAACCGGTCGATCGCCAAGACCGACGCGCTGCTGGCACAGCACGGATCCGAGGGGAAGTTCGTCCGCACCGAGACGATGGCCGATTTCGTTGCCGCACTGGAGAAGCCGCGGCG
>JBLNEK010000073.1:0-2622 GCA_050262635.1 Candidatus Sericytochromatia bacterium
GTGCATGGTGTGCAGATCGCCCCGCGCACCTACTGGGCGCACCGCGGCGCGGCACCGTCGAAACGGGCGCTGTGGGACATCACGATCACCGAGATCCTCACCGGCTCTACGAGCCCGATGAGAAGGGCAAACGCCCGCCGGAGTGCCTGTACGGCAGCTTGAAGATGTGGGCGCATCTGCAGCGCCAGGGCATCCCGGTGGCGCGGCGCACGGTGGAACGGATCATGCGGGCCAACGGCTGGCGCGGGGTGACCCGTGCCCGCCGCGTACCGCGCACCACCGAGGCCGATCCGGCCGCCGCCCGCGCGCCTGACCTTGTCGGCCGCCAATGGCGGGTCGATGCGCCGAACCTGCTGGTCGTGGCCGACTTCACGTATGTGCCGATGACCTGCGGGTTCGGCTACACCGCGTTCGTGGTCGATGCCTACGCCGGGCTGATCGCCGGGTGGGAGTGTTCGCTGATCAAGAACAGGGCCTTTGTCGAGCGTGCACTGCGTCACGCCGCGGCTTACCGTATCCGCCAAGGCCACCCGTTCGAGGATGCTATACACCACAGTGATGCCGGAAGTCAGGGCGAATTCAACCGGTCCTCGCAACACCAGCTTGCTGGGTAGACCGTAGCAGTTCATTGAACTGCTCGGCGGGTGTTCTCCACCCGAGCACCTTGCGGGGTCGGTTGTTCAGCGTCGCCGCGACGGCTCCGATCTCGTCAGCACCCCATCGCGCGAGATCGGTTCCTTTCGGAAAGTATTGCCGCAGGAGTCCATTGGTGTTCTCGTTGGTTCCGCGTTGCCAGGGTGAGTGGGGGTCGGCGAAGTACACTGCTGTCCCGGTGTCGATGGTGAACTGCGCGTGCTGGGCAAGTTCTTTGCCACGATCCCAGGTCAGTGACTGTCGCAACAATGCTGGTAGAGAACCGATCTGCGCGGCCAGGGCGTCGCGCATCGCTTCAGCTCCATAGCCGGCCAGCGCGGGCCCGTTCTTCACTCGCGGCTCGATGCCGTAGCCGTCCATCCGGGGCAGATGAACCAGCATGGTGAACCGCGTCGTGCGTTCCACGACGGTGCCGATCGCTGAGCGGTCGGTACCGATGATCAGATCGCCCTCCCAATGCCCAGGCACAGCCCGGTCCTCGACTTCAGCGGGCCGCTGGCTGATCATCACCTCCTCGGTGACATGCCCGCCCGCCTTGCGCCGCGACCGAGCGCGTGGCACCCGCAGGGCGCGTCCGGTCCGCAGACACGCCACCAGTTCACGCTTGAGCGCACCGCGACCCTCGATGAACAGCGCTTGATAGATCGCCTCGTGAGAGATCCGCATGCTTTCATCATCCGGGAAATCCAGCGGGAGGCGATTGGCGATCTGCTCGGGGCTCCAGGCCGTGGCCCAGCGCCGATCCTCACGGCGAGGTTTGTTGCGGCCCTTCCATTGTCGCGGTGGTGGACCTTCCACGACTGTTCCGTCGATGGATCGCACCACACCCGAAAGACGGTCCTGCACATACTCATGCAAATGCGGGTTGGTCACCAGTTTCGCCGCCTTCGGACGCCGCGCCATCAACTCCGCCTTCCACTGCGCGACCGAGGCGCGATACGTGACCTTGCCGCTGCAGGTGGCCGCATTGCGTTTGAGTTCCCGTGAGATCGTCGACGGCGCGCGGCCCAACGCCCGGGCGATCTCACGGATACCCTCACCGCGCTCCCGAGCCAGCGCGATCTCCTCACGCTCGGTGAACGACAAATACCGCCCCGAACCGGGCTTCAACTCAATTGGCGCCATCCCGCCACCCTGACGGAACCACCGTGATCCGACCGCCTCCGACACGCCGCACGCCGCGGCCGCATCCTCGCTGGTCAACCCGTCGGCAATCTTGCCCCAGAACGCACGCTCAGTATCTCGGCGGTGCGGCGGCCGACCCGGTGACCGCATCGCCGGCCGGCCCGTGACCGTCACCATCCACCCAGCCTGACGACCCATCAAACACCCCTTTCACCAGGAGTGTTGCGAGGACCGGTTGAACCTGGTCAGTACACGTCGATCGCGTTCACCGAGGCGCTGCGCGAGGCCGGGATCGCCGGGTCGATCGGCAGCGTCGGCGACGCCTTGGACAACGCGTTGATGGAATCCACTGTGGGACTGTATAAGTCGGAGTTGATCGACCAGCATTCGACCTTCACCGGTCGGGCCGAGCTGGAACGGGAAACCGCCTCCTGGGTGCACTGGTACAACACGGTCAGACTCCACTCCTCGATCGAGTACCGACCGCCGGCCGAGTACGAGCAGCGCTACCATCAGGCGGTCACCTCGGCCGAGGTGGCGTGAGCCGAGAGTCTCCGGCAGTTCCAGGACGGTTCAGTAATCCTCGCGCTGGTCGGGTCCCTCGTGGCGGTGATCACAATCGTCGTCGTCGTCGTCATCGCGACGGCTGGAAGGGGCGGGAAGGCCGATACCCCCGCCGATGCCGTCAGGGGCTACCTGGAAGCGCTCGCACGCGGCGACGCCGAGGCCGCGCTTTCCTACGCGTCGGACCAACCGGCGTCGAAGGAATTCTTGACCGACGAGATCCTTCAGAAGCAGATCGACAAGTGGCCGATCAGCGATATCCAGATACTCGACGACAAC
>JBLNEK010000074.1:0-5573 GCA_050262635.1 Candidatus Sericytochromatia bacterium
CGTATTTGATGCGGGTGTAGTCCTCGAAACCGTACATCGACAGGTCCTTGCCGTGGCCCGAGGACTTGAACCCGCCGTGCGGCATCTCCGCGACGATCGGGATGTGGGTGTTGATCCACACGCAGCCGAAGTCCAGCGCCGCCGACATCCGCAGGGCCACCGACACGTCCTTCGTCCACACCGACGACGCCAGCCCGTACTCGACGCCGTTGGCCAGGCGCACCACGTCGTCCTCGTCGTCGAAGCTCTGCACGGTGATCACCGGGCCGAAGATCTCGTGCTGGCTCAGCCGGTCGTCTTGGCGCAGCCCGCCGATGACGGTCGGCTCGACGTAGTAGCCGGTGTCACCCTGACGGCTGCCGCCGACCGCGACGGTCGCGTGGCCGGGTACCTCGGCGAGGAAGCCGAGCACCCGCTCCAGCTGGTTGGCGTTGTTCACGGGCGGCACCCAGGCATCTTCGTCGTCGGCCGGCCGCCCGAAAGTCGTTGCGGCGCTTTGTGCTTGCTCGGCCAGCGCGTCGGTCAGGGCGGTGGCCACCCGCGCGTGGCCGATCACCCGGGTCGCCGCGGTGCAGTCCTGCCCGGCGTTGAAGTACCCCGCCGTGGCGATCGCCTCGGCGGCGGCGGCGATGTCGGCGTCGGGGAACACGATCACCGGCGCCTTGCCGCCGAGCTCCAGGTGCGTGCGCTTCAAATGCCCGCCCGCGGACGTCGCGACCGCGCGGCCCGCGGCCACCGAACCGGTGATCGACACCATTTGCGGCGTCGGGTGGGCCACCAGCGCGGCACCGGTCACCCGGTCGCCGGTGACGACGTTGAGCACGCCGGGCGGCAGGTGCTTCGCCGCGCGCTCGGCGAGCATCACGGTGGTCACCGGCGTGGTGTCGCTGGGCTTGATGACGACCGTGTTGCCCGCCGCGATGGCCGGCACGAACTTCCAGACCGCCATCATCATCGGGTAGTTCCACGGTGTCACCTGCCCGATCACACCGACGGGCTCGCGGCGGATCCACGACGTGTGGCCCCCCATGTACTCGCCCGCGGATTTGCCCTCCGACACCCTTGCGGCTCGGCGAAGAACCGGATCCGGTCGACCATCGGCGGGACTTCCTCCGCCGTGGTCACGTGGTTGGGCTTGCCGGTATTTCGGCCCTCGGCCTCGACGAGCGCGCCGGCGGCCCCCTCCACCTCGTCGGCGAAATCCAGCAGCGCCTTCTGTCGGTGCGACGGCGTGGTGCGCCTCCACTCCGAAAACGCCCTCGCCGCAGCGGCGTACGCCTTATCGATGTCTTCTCCGTTGGATACCGGTGCGGTGCCGTACTGCTCGCCGGTGGTCGGATCGACGAGCGGCATCGTCGCGCCGCTCGCCGACTCGACGATCTCGCCGTCGATGAAGTTGCGCAATTTCATGTCTCTCCTTTGCGCCGAAACGGCATTCCGCGCGGTATTCACTCGAACTTTCCCGCGCCAGTTGCAGTCTCGGCGAGGATGCCGCCCACCACGTCGAGACCCTCCAGAAGCAGCGAGTCGCTGATCACCAAGGGCGGCAGGAAGCGGATCACGTTGTTGAACGTGCCGCACACCAACACGATCACGCCGGCGGCATGCGCGCGGGTTGCCAGCGTGCGGGCCAGCACAGGGTCCGGCTCGGCGGTGCCGGGCCTCACCAGCTCCATGGCGATCATCGCGCCGCGGCCGCGCACGTCGCCGATGCGGTCGTCTTCGGCCTGCATCCGCCCGAGCGCGTCCTTCATCAGCTCCTCGATTTCCACGGCCCGCGCCACGAGCCCGTCGGCCTCGATGGTCTCGATCGTCGCCAGCGCCGCCGCGCAGGCGATCGGGTTGCCGCCGTACGTCCCGCCCAGCCCGCTGATGTGCGGGGCGTCCATGATCTCGGCGCGGCCCGTCACCGCCGACAGCGGCAGCCCGTCGGCGATGCCCTTGGCGGTGACGATCAGGTCCGGCTCGATGCCGTCATGCTCGCAGGCGAACATGCGGCCGGTGCGCGCGAAGCCGGTCTGCACCTCGTCGGCGATGAACACCACAGAGTTGTCGCGGCACCAGGCCAACAACGCGGGCAGGAAGCCGTCGGCGGGCACGATGAACCCGCCTTCGCCCTGGATCGGCTCGATGACGACGGCGGCGAGGTTCTCGGCGCCGACCTCTTTCTCTATCTCGGTGATCGCGCGCGCCGCGGCGAGCCGGCCGTCGGTGGCCAGCTCCTTGGACAGCAGCCCGTCGCGGTACGGATACGACAGCGGCGCGCGGTAGATCTCGGGCGCGAACGGCCCGAAGCCGCTCTTGTAGGGCATCGACTTCGCGGTCAGCGCCATGGTCAGGTTCGTGCGGCCGTGGTAGGCGTGGTCAAACGCGACGACGGCCGTCTTGCGGGTGTAGGCCCGCGCGACCTTGACCGCATTCTCCACCGCCTCGGCGCCGGAGTTGAACAGCGCCGAGCGCTTCTCGTACGAGCCCGGGGTGAGCCGGTTCAGCTGCTCGGCCACCGCCACATAACCCTCGTACGGCGTGATCATGAAGCAGGTGTGGGTGAACGCGGCCGCCTGGGCCCGCACCGCGTCGACGACGCGCGGCGCGGCGGTGCCGACCGTGGTGACCGCGATTCCCGAACCCAGGTCGATCAGCCGGTTCCCGTCGACGTCTTCGACAATGCCGCCGCCGGCACGCACCGCGTACACGGGCATCGTGTTGCCGACGCCGCGCGGCACGGCGGCCGCCTTGCGGTTGATCAGATTCAGCGACGCCGGGCCGGGAATCTCGGTGACGAGTCGGCGGCTCTGCTCGAGCTCGGGCATCAACTCTCCTCAGCCAGCCCCTCCCGTGGCCGAGCCTAGGGGCGAATCGGCCGCCTTGCTGGGCGGTTGCCGATTCCGGAAGCTCTCGCGCGGCGTCCTGCGGGGCGAATGGCACACTGGTCAGTTGCGAGGGCTGCCGGTATGGCCCCACAACACGAAAGACCTTCATGGAACAGCTAGTCGTCTTCCTCCCGCTGCTCATCATCATGGGCGCATTCATGTACTTCGCGTCCCGGCGCCAGCGCCGCGCGATGCAGGCCACCATCGACCTGCACGAGTCGCTGCGCGTGGGCGACCGCGTGCACACCACGTCGGGGCTGCAGGCCACCATCGCCGGGATCACCGACGACACCGTCGACCTCGAGATCGCGCCGGGTGTGGTGACCACCTGGATGAAGCTGGCGATCCGCGACCGCATCGAGCCAGACGAGGACGACGAGATCTCCGAGATCACCGAGAGCGCCGCGGCCGAGGAGCCGGGCCGGCTGGCGGCGGAGCCGCAGGGCCGGCGACATCCAGACCAAGACTGACGACTTCGCCGGCACGTACGCTCTGTAGCCGAACCGACCCCGAGGAGACCAAAGGACCGTGGCATCGTCGTCGCCGGTGCACCCATTCCGGTACCTGTCGCTGTTCTTGATCCTGCTGATCGGGGTCTACCTGCTGGTGTTCTTCACCGGGGACAAGCAGGCCAAGGCGAAGCTCGGTATCGACCTGCAGGGCGGCACGCGGGTGACGCTGACTGCCCGCACGCCCGATGGATCCCGCCCGACGCGTGAGGCGCTGGACCAGGCGCAGCAGATCATCAGCGCACGCGTCAACGGTCTCGGCGTGTCGGGCTCGGAGGTGGTCGTCGACGGCGACAACCTGGTGATCACCGTGCCGGGCAACGACGGCAACGAGGCCCGTAACCTCGGCCAGACGGCTCGGCTCTACATCCGGCCGGTGCTCGACTCCATGCAGATCCCGCCGGAGGGCCAGCAGCCCGGTGCACCGCAGATTCCGCCGGGCGCGAATCCGGGTGAGCCACCCGGCGCGGTGCCGCCCACGCCGCTGCCTGCCGAAGCCCCGCCGAGCCAACCAGGGCCCGCCACTGCGCCGGCAGAAACCGCGCCGCCCGTGCCGGCACCGCAGCCGCGGCCGTATCCGCAGGAGCCGCCGTCGCCGACCCCGACTCCGGCGCCACCGCCAACCCCGAACCCGGCGCCGCCCCCCGCGCCTTCGCCGGGCTCGTCACCAGCGCCGCCCGCGCCGAGCACCCCACCTCCACCGCCCGATCCGCGCAAGGACCTCGCCGACGCCATCGCGTTCCAGAAGGCGCTGCGCCAGAACCCGCAGCTGTCCCAGATTGCGCTCAGCGTGCTGCTGCAGTCGCGCTGCCAGGGCTCGGACCCGCTGGCCGGCAACGACGACCCGAACCAGATCCTGGTGACCTGTTCGCAGGACCGGACCCAGATCTATTTGCTCGACAAGTCGATCATCAGCGGCGACCAGATCGAAACCGCCAATTCGGCGTTCAACCAGCAGCCCCCGCAGTGGGTGGTGAACGTCAAGTTCAAGCCCGACGCAGCCAACACCTGGGCGGACTACACCGCCGCGCACGTCGGCACGCAGACCGCGTTCGTGCTCGACTCTCAGGTCGTCAGCGCGCCGGTGATCAACGAGCCGATCCCCGGCGGCAACACCCAGATCACCGGCGACTTCACCGCCGGCAAGGCCCGCGACCTGGCCAACGTGCTGAAATACGGCTCGCTGCCGTTGTCTTTCGAGTCGTCGGAGGCCGAAACCGTTTCGGCGACACTGGGTTTGACGTCGCTGAGGGCAGGCCTGATCGCTGGTGCCATCGGGTTCGCGTTGGTGTTGATCTATTCGCTTCTGTACTACCGCGTGTTGGGTCTGCTGACCGCGCTGTCGCTGGTGGCTTCCGGCGCAATGGTTTTCGCGATCCTGGTCTTGCTGGGCCGCTACATCAACTACACGCTCGACTTGGCCGGCATCGCCGGTTTGATCATCGGCATCGGCACCACCGCAGACTCGTTCGTCGTGTTCTTCGAACGCATCAAAGACGAGATCCGCGAAGGCCGTTCGTTCCGATCGGCCGTCCCGCGAGGCTGGGCCCGCGCCCGCAAGACGATCGTGTCGGGTAACGCGGTGACGTTCCTGGCCGCCGCGGTGCTGTACTTCCTGGCCATCGGCCAGGTCAAGGGCTTCGCGTTCACGCTGGGGTTGACGACGATCCTCGACGTGGTGGTCGTGTTCCTGGTGACGTGGCCGCTGATCTACCTGGCATCGAAGTCCGCGCTGATGGCCAAGCCGAAGTTCAACGGCCTCGGCGCCGTTCAGCAGATCGCCCGGGAACGTCGTGCGGCGGCAATGACGGGACAGAGGTAGGGATGGCTGCGAAATCTTCGGGCAAGCACGCCGGGACGACCGAAGTTCTCGACTCGGAGGCGGTCGAGGAGACGGTGGGTTCGGCCGCGCCGCGGCACGGGTTCTTCATCCGTCTCTACACCGGCACGGGCGCGTTCGACGTCGTCGGGCGGCGCAAGCTGTGGTTCGCGGTCAGCGGCGTGATCATCGCGATCGCGATCGCCGCCATGCTGATCCGCGGCTTCAACTTCGGCATCGACTTCGAGGGCGGCACCAAGGTGTCGTTCCCCCGCGGGGACGCGACGGTGCAGCAGGTCGAGGACGTGTTCCGCCAGACGCTTGGCTCCGAACCCGAGCAGGTGGTCGTCGTCGGCAACGGCGCGTCGGCGA
>JBLNEK010000075.1:0-7227 GCA_050262635.1 Candidatus Sericytochromatia bacterium
TGGAGCAGGCCGCGACCAGCGCGACGGTCGCTGCGCCGATGGCCAGGGAGGGCAGTCTGTGTCTCACAAAACCTGCTTCCTAGATCTGGTCGCTTCACGTTTGTCGACGAACCCGGCGTCCCTGCCGCCCGTCACAGCAAGCAGGATAGCTTCAGCCGCATCGGCAGGGCGCCGTCCTGTCGCTGACCAGCACTTTTGTGTCGGGTGCGCGGTGCGTCCGAGTGCCGAACCAGGCGCCTGGTGTGCGACAGTACGGAGATGCTCCTGGCACTGCTGCGCAACTACGTGCGGCCGTACCGCTCGCTCGTCGCTATCGTCTCGGTGTTGCAGGTGATCAGCACGCTCGCCGCGTTGTACCTGCCGACCGTCAACGCCGCGATCATCGACGACGGGGTGGCCAAGGGCGACACGCAGACGATCATGCGGCTCGGTGTGGTGATGCTCGCGGTCACCGGGCTTCAGGTGCTGTGCGCGGTGGGGGCCGTGTACTTCGGCTCGCGCACCGGGATGGGCTTCGGCCGCGACCTACGGCGGGCCATGTTCGACCACGTCACCGGGTTCTCGGCTCACGAGACCGCCCGCTTCGGGGCACCGTCACTGCTGACCCGTACCACCAACGACGTCCAGCAGATCCAGCTGATGGTCCAAATGACCGCCACGATGCTGATCACTGCGCCGATCATGTGCGTCGGCGGGATCATCATGGCGCTTCACCAAAACGCGGGATTGTCGTGGCTGCTGGTGATCAGCGTGCCGGTGCTCGCTGTGTCCAACTACGCGATCGTGTCGCGGATGCTGCCGATCTTCCGCCGGATGCAACAGCTCATCGACAACATCAACCGCGTCCTGCGCGAGCAGCTGTCCGGCATTCGCGTCGTCCGGGCGTTCGCCCGCGAACCCGTCGAGCGTCTCCGTTTCGAAGAGGCGAATCAGGCGCTATCGGGTGCCGCGCTGTCCGCCGGGCGCTGGCAGGCGCTGCTGCTGCCGGTCACGACGCTGGTGATCAACCTGTCGAGCGTGGCGCTGATCTGGTACGGCGGGCTGCGCATCGACGCGGGCCAGATGCAGGTGGGCTCGCTGATCGCCTTCCTCTCCTACTTCATGCAGATTTTGATGGCCGTGATGATGGCGACCTTCCTGCTGATCCTGTTCCCGCGGGCATCGGTGTGCGCCGAGCGGATCACCGAGGTGTTGACGACGCGCCCCAGCATCGGCAACTCGGCTCAGCCGACGACGACCGCGCCGACCGCGGGCCTCGTGGTTTTCGAGTCGGCGACGTTTTCCTACCCCGGCGCCGACCAGCCTGTGCTGCAGGACATCTCGATGACAGCGGAACCGGGCCGGGTGACCGCGATCGTGGGCAGCACCGGTTCGGGCAAGTCGACTCTGCTGGCGTTGATCTGCCGGCTCTACGACGTGACGGCGGGATCGGTAACCGTCGACGGTGTCGATGTGCGCGACTACGACACCGAAACGTTGTGGTCGGCGATCGGCCTGGTGCCCCAGCGGGGCTACCTCTTCTCCGGGACCGTCGCCTCGAACCTGCGCTACGGCAAGGCCGACGCCACCGACGCCGAGATGTGGGAGGCGCTGCGGGTGGCGTCGGCCGAGGATTTCGTGCGGCCGCACGGCCTGGAAATGCCTGTGGCGCAGGGCGGCATCAACTTCTCCGGCGGCCAGCGGCAGCGGCTGGCGATCGCGCGCGCGGTGATCCGCCGGCCGGCGATTTACCTGTTCGACGACGCGTTCTCTGCGCTCGACGTGCACACCGACGCCCGCGTGCGGGCAGCCCTGCGGGACGCCTCCGCCGATGCGACAGTCGTCATTGTGTCGCAACGGATTTCGACCGTTGCCGAGGCTGACCACGTCGTGGTCGTCGACGACGGCCGGGTCGTCGGCTCCGGCACCCACGAGTCGCTGCTCGCGGAATGCCCCGAATACGCGGAGTTCGCCGATTCGCAGGCGGTGGGGGTGCGTACCTGATGGGCGCGCCGATGCGGATGGCGATGCGCAACGGTGCGCCGCCGCCGCCGGAACGGTCGCGCGACTTCAGACGCACCGCGGTCCGGCTGCTGAAGCGGCTGACGCCGCAACGTGGTCTGGCGTCGGCGGTGATCGGGTTGGGCATCGGCGGGATTGCCGTTGGGGTCATCGGCCCGCGAATCCTCGGGCATGCCACCGACCTGTTGTTCAGCGGGGTTCTCGGGAGGCAGCTGCCCGCCGGCATCACCAAGGAGCAGGCGGTCGACGCCGCGCGGGCACGCGGCGACGGTATGTACGCCGATCTGTTGTCCCGGATGGACGTCACGCCGGGTGTCGGCGTGGAGTTCGGCGCGGTGGGCCGGACCTTGCTGCTGGCGTTGTGCCTGTATCTGCTTGCAGCGCTGATGGTTTGGGCGCAGTTCCGGCTGCTGAACGTCACGGTGCAGCGCACGATGGTGGCGCTGCGCGCCGACGTCGAGGACAAGGTGCACCGGTTGCCGCTGTCGTTTTTCGACGCTCGCCAACGCGGCGAGGTGCTGAGCCGGGTCACCAACGACGTCGACAACGTCCAGACATCGCTGGCGATGACGATCAGCCAGCTGCTTACCTCCGTGCTGACGGTGGTCGCGGTGCTGGTGATGATGCTGACGATCTCGGTGTTGCTGGCGGTGATCACGGTGCTGACGGTCCCGCTGTCGCTGTGGGTGACTCGGACGATCGCGCGCCGGTCGCAGCGGATGTTCGTCGCGCAGTGGGCGAACACCGGCCGGCTCAACGCGCACATCGAGGAGACCTACAGCGGCTTCACGCTGGTGAAGACGTTCGGCCACCGCGCGCACGCCCAACAGAAGTTCCGCGAGCTCAACGCCGACGTGTACCAGGCAAGCTTTGGCGCGCAGTTTTTTTCGGGTCTGGTGTCACCGTTCACGATGTTCATCGGCAACCTCAGCTACGTCGCCGTCGCGGTGGTCGGCGGTCTGCAGGTGGCCACCGGACAGATCACGCTCGGCAGCATCCAGGCGTTCACCCAATATGTACGTCAGTTCAACCAGCCGCTAACGCAGGTCGCGTCGATGTATAACACCCTGCAGTCCGGAATGGCAAGCGCCGAGCGGGTTTTCGAATTGCTCGACGCGGAGGAACAGTCGCCCGACTCGGGGGTAGCGCTGGCGGTCAATGGGTCCGCCGGCCGGGTCGAGTTCGAGCACGTCGACTTCAGCTACCGGCCCGGCGTTCCGGTGATCGAGGACCTGTCGTTCGTGGCGGAGCCGGGCAGCACGGTCGCGATCGTGGGCCCGACGGGTGCCGGCAAGACCACGCTGGTGAACTTACTGATGCGCTTCTATGACGTCGACTCCGGCCGGATCCTGGTCGACGGCGTCGACATCACGAGGGTGGACCGCCAGTCCCTTCGGTCGCGGATCGGCATGGTGCTGCAAGACACCTGGCTGTTCGGCGGGTCCATCGCCGACAACATCCGGTACGGCCGCCCCGGCGCCACCGACGAGGAAGTGGTGGCGGCGGCAAAGGCGGCGTACGTCGACCGGTTCGTGCACACGCTGCCCGACGGCTACGACACTCCGGTGAGCGACGACGGCGGCAACGTCAGCGCGGGCGAGAAGCAGTTGATCACGATCGCGCGGGCGTTCCTGGCCCAGCCGCAGCTGCTCGTGCTCGACGAAGCCACCAGCTCGGTGGACACCCGCACCGAGGTGCTGGTCCAGCACGCGATGGGCGAGCTGCGCCGACACCGGACGAGTTTCATTATCGCCCACCGGCTTTCGACGATCCGGGACGCGGACGTGATCCTGGTGATGGATGAGGGGCGGATCGTCGAACGGGGCAGTCACACCGAACTGATGGCTAAGCGTGGCGCTTACTGGGCGATGACGCAGGCTTGAGCGACGTACTCTCGTTGTGATGACGTCGGTTGAGACACCGGTTGACCAGAGGACCGTCTACACGTTCTGCCGTTACTGCCTGGCCGCATGCGGCGTCGCGGTGACGGTCGAGGGAAACCGGGTGACCAAGATCTCCGCGGACAAACAGAACCCGCACAGCTGGCGGGACTTCTGCGCCAAGGGCCGCACCGCCAACCAGGTCGTGGCACACCCGCGACGGATCCTCAACCCGATGCGGCGGATCGGCGACTCGTACGTCGAGACGAGCTGGAACGAGGCGATCAGCGACATCGCCGCGCGGATGGCCGCGCTGATCGACGCCGACGGTCCCGACGCCATCGGCCTCTACTACGGCAACCCGGCCGGCTTCTCGTCCTCGAACGTGCTGCTTATGAACGCGTGGCTGGACGCCGTCGGCACATCTAATCGGTACGCGGTCGGTTCCGTCGATCAGAACGCCATGCACGTGGTTGCTGGCGCCATGTACGGGTCGGAGCTGATGGCGCCGGTATCGGACGTCGACAACTGCGACTACTTCCTGCTCGTCGGGACCAATCCCGCCGTCAGCGCATGGAACTGGCTCGAAACCGTGCCCGGAGGCTGGAAGCGGGCTCTGGAGCGGCAGCGGCGTGGGGCGACGATCGTCGTCGTCGATCCGCTGCGCACGGAGACCGCCGACCACGCCGACCTGCACGTCGCGGTCCGACCGGGACAGGACTGGGCACTGCTGCTCGCGATGGTGAAGGTGATCCTGGACGAGGGCCGCGAACACGCCGGGGACTGCCGCGACCTGGCTACCGGCGTGCCGCACTTGCGGCGGCTGGTCGCCGACGCGGACCTCGACGACCTCGCCGCCCGCTGCGACGTCCCCCGCGCGGTTATCGAGCAGATCGCCCGGGAGTTCGCGGCTGCGCCGGCCGCGATGGCCATCACCCGTACCGGGGTGTCGATGCACCTGGCCGGGACCATTGGCGAGTGGCTGGGCCAGGTCCTCAACGTGATCACGGGCCGGATGGACCGCCCCGGCGGGCGCAGGTTCGAGCCGGGCTACGTCGACGCGCTTCGGCTCGCGGGACTGGCGAAGCCGTCAGAACACAGGAGTCGCCTGCGCGGCCGGGGAATGGTGGCCGGCGCGCATGCTCTCGCCGAGTTGCCCGACGAGATCACGACGCCAGGTCCCGGTCAGATCCGCGCGATGGTGATCAACTGCGGCAACCCGGTTGTTTCGGGGCCGGACGGTGCCAAGCTCGACGCGGCGCTCTCGCAACTCGATCTGTTGGTGGCGATCGACTTCGTCCAACGTGAGAGCCATCGCCATGCGCACTGGCTGCTGCCGGCAGTGCACTGGCTGGAGCGCGACGATTTGATGGCCTTCACGAGCAACTTCCACGACGAGCCGTACGTGCAGTACGGGCGCAGGGCGGTCGACCCGCCCCCGGGGGCGCGGGAGGAGTGGCGGATCTTCGTCGACCTGGCTCTTGCGATGCGCAACCCTCTGTTCGGCGTGACGGGAGTCAATGGGTTCGTCAGGGCGACGCGGACAATGGCGCGGCTCGCTCGTCGGCCGGGGCTGGAGTTCAGCCCGGAGTGGATCAACCGACTGCTGGTGGCCACCGGGCGAAAAGTCAATGGCCGCAAGCTCAGATGGCGCGACATCATGGCTCACCAGCACGGACTGGTCCTGGGGGCTCGGGAATTCGGGCATCTTAACGACGCGCTGCGGACTCCCGACAAGAAGATTCATGCGGCGCCGCCCGAGTTCGTCGCAAGGACGCGAGAGTTGCTGGCCGCACCGCACCCGGAGGCGCCGCAGGGCTACCCGTTCCAGCTGGCGAACCGGCGGAACCGGCACTCGATGAACTCGTGGCTCAACGAACTTCCGGGTCTACACACATCGGGCAAGCGCAACGACGTGGTGATCCACCCGAAAGATGCTGCGGCACTTGGCGTCACCGACGACGACCTGGTGCGGGTGTTCTCGGATTGCGGCGCGATCGAGCTTCCGGTGACGGTGAGCGACTGGCCACGGCAAGGCGTGGTGATCGTGGACCACGGCTGGGGCTCGCGGGTTTTCGATCCGCGCGGTGGTGCTGAGCCGGTGTCGTACGGGGCCAACCGCAACCTGCTGATCGACGGGGCCGAGGTGGACCCGTTGTCGCAGACGTCGCCGCTCAGCTCGTCCTACGTGGGGGTGGAACGGATTTAGAGGTTCGGGCCTTTGGTGCGCAGGTCCTCCACGGTGGACATCGCCTGGCGCAGTTCGTCGAGCCACTGTTCGGTGTGCTCTCCGACAAGTCGTACGCACCAGGCCAGCGCGTCGGAACGCGACCGGGCGACCCCGGCGTCGACAAGCGTGTCGAGAACCTGGCGATCCGGCTGGCGCAGCCGCGTCATGACGGGAACGGCCATGTTGGTGAACATGATTCGGTCGTCGCCGATGCGCACGCCCCAGCTGACCGTGCGGCCGTAGCGGGCCTGGGCCTCGTCGGCGATCCGCATGCGTTCGGAGCGGGTGTCCTCGCGGAATCGTGCCGCTCGGCCGGCGCCGCGAGCGTCGGCGGTTTTGCTTTCGCCGCCGTCGGGCTCGGCCAGCCGGCCGATGACAGTGATCTCTTCGCGGTCGACGGTCACCTCGGGGTCCTCGGTGAACCAGCCGTCGGGCAGTCGGCCGGCGAACCAGTCGGGTGCGTCGGCGGCGTCGGGCTGGTCGGCCTGCTGCCAGCCGCCCGGGCGGCCGAACCGCCGCCCATGTACGTGGTGTGGTCGCATGATTACATACTTACACCGTTACAACCTTCACGCGACGGCGTTCGCTGAGGGCTTAGCGTCGGCGGACCACAGCCCACGTCGCCGCTGTCGCTGCGAGGATCAGCAGAAGCACCGCCCACACCGGATGCGTCAGCCAGCCGACGAGGACCGCCGCGGCAATCACGGGAGACACGGCGAACAGCACCATCACCGGATGCTGCTTGACGACGTCGAGCGCACCACGTGCCCTGACGCGATCGATTTCTTTACCTGCCATGCAGTAAGGATGCCAGGGGCAACCGCTAGTGGGGGTCGTCCTCGCCGTCTGCGTCTTTCCGCATGCGTTCGGGGTGGTGGTAGGTGTTGGTGCGGCGTTGGCCGTGGTCGCGATCGGCCGGTGGGATCCATTCGGTGGTGCCGTCGTCGCGTTTTCGGGTGCGCCAGCCGCCGTCGGTGATGAGGCGGTTGTCCGGCCCGCAGGCCAGGGTGAGGTCGTCGATGTCGGTGTGTCCGCCTTGGGCCCAGTCTTTGGTGGCGTGATGGACCTGGCACCAGTAGGCCGGCACGTTACAACCCGGCCGCGTGCAGCCGCGTT
>JBLNEK010000076.1:0-4568 GCA_050262635.1 Candidatus Sericytochromatia bacterium
CCACGACGAGGTGGCCAGGGAGATGGAACTCTTGGTGGACCGGCGCGACGATCTGGTCGGGCGGCGCATCGAGCTGACCAACCGGCTGCTCTACCGCATCCATGAGATCGACCCCGACCACCTCGTCGGTCACTCCGGGTTGTGCCACGCCAAGCGCCGCAACGCGCTGCGCGAATGGCTTGAGGTCCAAACCGGACTGCAGGCCGAACTCGGAGCGGCTGAGCTCGACGAGATCCCGCTGCCAGGAAACCATCGACGCCCTGGAAAAGCGCATTGCCGCCAGGGTGAAGACCATAGCGCCACGGCTGCTGGAAATACCGGGGTGCGGCATTGTCAGCGCGGCGACACTAGTGGGTGAGGCAGCCAATGTTGACCGGTTCAAAGATGAGGCGGCGTTCGCCCGCTTCGGCGGCGTTGCTCCCATCCCGAAGTGGACCGGCGACCGTGATGAACGAATGATCATGAGCCGCCGAGGAAACCGGCGTGTTCGGCAGGCGCTGTACCGGATCGCCACCACGCAGGTGCGGATGAAGGCCTCGCCCGGTGCGGCCTATTACAGGAAGCGCCGAGACGCCGGTGATCCACCAGCCAAGGCAATGCGGTGCCTGAAGCGACGCATCGCCCGTGTCGTGTTTCATCGGCTGCGAAGCGATTATCGGAAACGGGTTGCCGGGGTGAATACGTAAGGACCGGTCACGACGGCCAGGTCATCGTCTCCCGGCGGCGGGGCGGAGTCGTCCCCTACCCTGTCAGGCGTGACCGACCACGAAGACTTCGTGCCGGAACGCCAGCCACCACCGGCAGACGATGAGAACACAGACCTCTCGGACGACACGCCGCCGGAGCCTTGGCCGGGGCCTGCGGCAGAGCAACGCTCCCCTGTCGATCAGCCGCTCACAAGCAACCAGGAAGGCTTATCGTCGCAAGAACGCCCAGGTCTCCAACCACTGGCGGATGAACGGCTCGCACGGCATTCAGGCCCAGATGTTCCGCCGCGTCGGTGGCCTGACCCGCGCGACGAGCAGCGAAACCAGCCAGCGCCCAGCTATCCACCGACAACGCCCTCAACGCAGCACGGCCCCCCAGCACCACCGACCCGAGGCCGTGGCGATGAGACCCGACCCCTGCGCATCCCACGACATAGCGCAGTGCCGCAACAATGGGAACAGCCAGAACAGTTCGGGCAACCACCTGTCAGCGCGCCGCCCCCCGGCCGCCAATGGCAACCCGGCCCCGGCCAGCCGGACACACAATTTGGCCCGCCGCCGACCGGGTGGAACTTCCTGGAAGGCCTGCACCCCAGTGAGCTGATGCCGCCGCCGCGCAAGATTCCGCCGAGTCGCGGCTGGCGGCGGTTCATCTACAACCTCACGGGCGGGGCGGTCAATCTCGGCCAGTCACCCGACGAGCTACAGCAGGCACAGCTGGAGGCCAGGATTCGCACGCCGCTGCGCGGCCAATACAAGATCGGCGTACTCGGCAAGGGCGGCGTGGGCAAGACAACCGTCGCGGCCTGCGTCGGCTCCATCTTCGCGCAGCTCCGACAAGACGACAGGGTGGTGGCCATCGACGCCGACACCGCCTTCGGCAAATTAGGTGCGCGAGTCGACCCCCACGCGACTGGCTCCTACTGGGACCTGGCCGCCGACGAGCACCTCGACACCTTCGCCGACGTGCGCAACAGGGTTGGCAACAACGACGCCGGACTCTTCGTGCTCGCCGGTGAGGCGTCCATGGCCCGGCGGCATGTGCTTGATCCGGCGATCTACCGGGAGGCAACCTCGCGGCTGGACCGCCACTTCACCATCACGATCGTCGACTGCGGCGCCACGCTGGACTCGCCGGTCACGCAGGAGGCGTTACGCGACCTCGACGCACTGATCGTGGTGTCCTCACCATGGATGGACGGCGCATCAGCCGCCGCACAAACCATGGAGTGGCTGGCCAACCACGGGCTGACCGATCTGCTGCAACGAACGGTTGTGGTGCTCAACGACTCCGACGGGCACGCCGACCGGCGCACCCGCACCATCCTGGCGCACCAGTTCGCCGATCATGGCCAGGTGGTCATCGAGGTGCCCTTCGATCCGCACCTACGGCCTGGCGGGGTGATCGACGTGGCCAATCAGATGTCCCCCAAGACCCGTCGCCGCTTCTATGAGATCGCCGCCGCGATCGCCGAGCACTTCGTCCAGACCCACGCACCGCGAGAGCAGCGCCGTCGGTGACCTCGTAGCGGTCCACTGGGGATGCGCCCCTGGCGAAACCGGACCTTGTGGCTTTAGGCCCACAGACGCCGGATGCGTGCGTAAATAGATGTGCAGGTCAGCAAGATTTTAGGGTGGTCACCATGCTTCGTGCGCTTCTCGCCGCAGCGGCCATCGCAGCGGCCGCCATCGGTACGGCACCGCTAGCGGGCGCAGCCCCGACGCCATCTCCCTCGCCGACGCCGTCGTCGTCGTCATTGGGGCCGCCCTACGCGGACTGCGCTGCCGCAATCGCAGCAGGCAAGAGCAACATCCCGATCAGCGACCCGGCCTACAAGCCGGAGTGGGATCATGACGGCGACGGGTTCGCCTGTGAATCTTCCGATGACTCTGAATGAGCTGGAAAAGCTGGACTGACCGATGCGCGGAAGCTCCACTAGACAAGGACTTGCCCCGACAAAGCGCAGACCCGTACAGACCCCGAGCGCCTTACACCTTCACCGAACCGCTAGCCACAACCCTCAGAGGGAATCCAGAAAGTCCTGCACTGTACGCAGGTAACGCTCGGGCGCTTCGACGTGGGCCAGGTGGGAGCAACCCTTCATGAGGACCCATCGTGCACCGGGGATGCCTCGCTGCAACGCCCGGTTGATGGCGGGGGTGGATTCGTCGTGTTCGCCCGAGATCAGCAACGTCGACACGCCAATCTCGGCCAGGCGAGAGGTTCGGTCCCAGTCCGCGAGATTGCCGGTGAGGTGGAACTCGCTGGGACCCCACATCACGCCGTAGGGCTGGCCGATACGGTCGAAGCTGCGACGCACGAAGTCGGGCATGGGCTGCACACGGATAACATGACGGACGTAAAACACGTCCATGGCTGCCTTATAGTCCGCGCTGTCGGTGGTGCCAGCAGTCTCGTGCCGCGCCAGCGCGGCCTGGACGTCGGGTGGCAGGTCGGCGCGTAGGCGGTGCGCCTCAGCACCCCACAGCGGCGCACTGGCGGTGCTGTTGGCTAAAACCAGCCCGACGAGGCCGCCCGGCTGGGTGAGTGCGTATTCGATGGCGAGCATGCCGCCCCAGGACTGGCCCAACAGAACCACCCGATCCAGGCGCAGCGCCCGGCGGACGTAATCTACTTCGGTGACGAAGCGCGGCAGCCGCCAGCGTCCAGGGTCGTCCGGGCAATCGGAGCGGCCACACCCGAGCTGGTCGTAAAACACGACGGGCTGTCGCGGCGAGGCCAGCGCCGCCAAATTCTCCAGATAGTCGTGCGGCACGCCAGGCCCGCCGTGCAAGATCAGCAGCGGCGCACGTTCGTCGTCGCCGCCACCGCCCAGGCGGTGGGTCCAGATGCGCAGCCCATCCTCCACCGCGACGAAGCCCTGTTTGTCGATCATCGGTGCAGGGGCGCCAGGCGGTGGAACCTGTCCTCGGTGCCCTCGATACCCGGTGATCTGGCGGTCGCCAGAGAACTGATCCACCCGGCCGCGATCCCACTTCTCGACCTCGCACTGCGACTCACCCAGGTCAGCCTGCCACCCGCTTCCTGTGCGCGGGCCAGCGGTGCATCTGGCGATCAAGAAACCGGCGAGCATCACAGATCAGTTCGTCGGTCGCGTTGGGATGTGCAGCGGCGATTGCCCTAAGCGCACCAAGAACTCGCCAGTCGAACGGATGCTCGGCGGGAACAGGCTTTCCGTTCAGCGCCAACTCATTTAGCACGCGCTCGAACTCGTCGCGCACTTCCTCCTCATAGACGTGACGCGACCTCATGCGAGCCACCTTCCAGTGACGATTAGAGGTGTTGGGAGTTCCCCTGCGTGACTGGTTCAAACACCGGTGCGGGGTGCTCTCCCCCAGGGCGCGGTAGTTACGGCACATTTGGACCAACCTGGCGACCGGGGTGCCCGGCCGGTCCGCGCGGTCTGCGACAGCCACCTCGGAATGGTTGTGCGGATCATGCCGTTGTGTCGGTTGCCTGTTCAGGCTCGCCATGAGCTGGCCGGTGACCACACCGGCGCAGACTACCGCTCTTCCATAGCGACGCTGCATGTGCTGGTCAGTCGGTGTGTGCACGATCAGTACGTCGGATTTGGCCCTGCTAGAAACATTTCCGGGCAACGAGAACCCCGGCTTCCGCAGTTGATGGGCACATGATTGCGTCGGATTTGGGTCGTGACCTGCGGAGACGTCGCTAGGTAAGGAAGAGAGGCGTGTGCCTACGCGTGCCGGCGTCCTGCGGGGGGCGTGTTTTGCCTGGTCAGCTCGGGTCCAGGGCGGTGATGGCCGGTGGTTCGGGGATCTGACAACCGCGGTAAATGCCGGCCTGGGTGGTGGTGAGTGGGGTGGTGTGGACGGCGG
>JBLNEK010000077.1:0-27304 GCA_050262635.1 Candidatus Sericytochromatia bacterium
ATATAGGCGTGCTCCAGCGCCTGGATGCCGTAGTCGCCGAAGCTGACCGTGGTACCGCCGCTGGCGATGCCGCGCTGCTTCGGATGATGTTGCTTGCGGTGCTTGACCTTACGGGGAATCAGCATGGCTCAGCTCTCCGTGCTCTCTGCGTCGGCAACGGGTGCATCCGCAGGTGCGGCCTCCACGGCTGGAGCCTCCTCCGCAGCGGCCCGGCTCACGTCGGTGCCCGTCGCGGTGGTGCCCGACGCGCCGCTTCGGCGCGGTCGGGTGCCAGACGGGCGCTCGCGGCGCGGACGGTCCGCTGCGGGTGCCGCGGCGGCGAGTTCCCGCTTGCCGCCGACGATGTCGCCCTTATAGATCCACACCTTCACGCCGATCCGGCCGAACGTCGTCTTCGCCTCGTACAAGCCGTAGTCGATGTCGGCGCGCAGCGTGTGCAGCGGGACACGGCCCTCGCGGTAGAACTCCGAGCGGCTCATCTCCGCGCCGCCCAGGCGGCCCGAGCACTGCACGCGGATGCCCTTGACGTTGGGCTGACGCATCGCCGACTGGATCGCCTTGCGCATCGCGCGACGGAACGCCACGCGGTTGCTCAGCTGCTCGGCCACGCCCTGGGCGACCAACTGTGCCTGCGACTCAGGGTTTTTCACCTCGAGGATGTTCAGCTGAACCTGCTTGCCGGTGAGCTTCTCGAGGTCAGCACGGATGCGGTCCGCCTCGGTGCCGCGCCGGCCGATCACGATGCCCGGCCGCGCGGTGTGAATGTCCACGCGGACCCGGTCGCGGGTGCGCTCGATCTCCACGTCGGCGATGCCGGCGCGTTCGAGCCCGGTGGCCAGCAGCCGGCGGATCGCCACATCCTCTTTGATGTAGTCCGCGTACTGCTTGTCGGCGTACCAGCGGGACTTCCAGTCGGTGTTGATACCGAGCCGGAAGCCGTGCGGGTTGATCTTCTGGCCCACTATTGCGAGCCTCCCTTCGCTTCCTCTGAAGCCTTCTTCGCGGCCGCCTTCTTGGCAGGCGCCTTCTTCGCGGTTGCATTCTCGGCGGTTGCTTTCTCGGCAGTAGCCTTCTTGGAGGGCGCCTTCTTGGCCGCCTCTGCCTTCTTCGCCGGCGCCTTCGTCGCCGCCTTGCTTCCCGCGGCGCGCTTGGCGCGCGTGGACTGGCCGGTCCTCTCGTCGCGGCGCGGGCGGCTTTCCACGACCACGGTGATATGGCTTGTTCGGCGCCGGATCCGGAACGCGCGGCCCTGCGCGCGCGGCCTGATGCGCTTGGCGGTCGGGCCCTCGTCAGCGGTCAACGTCGCCACGACGAGTGTGGACGGATCCAGCCCGTCGTTGTTCTGCGCGTTCGCGGCTGCACTGGCGATCACCTTGGCCACCGGGCCGCTCGCCTGTTGCGGCGCCCACCGCAGGATGTCCAGCGCTTCGGCCACCGGCTTCCCGCGCACCAGGTCGATCACCCGGCGCGCCTTGGTCGCCGAGACCCGCACGAAGCGCGCCTTGGCTGTCGCCGAAGGGAATTCGGTCACCGGTGCCGCTCGGCCCGCGACATTGGTCGTCGTCGTCATCGCCTCTTGCTCTTCCGGTCGTCCTTGATGTGGCCCTTGAACGTCCGAGTCGGCGCGAACTCACCGAGCTTGTGCCCCACCATCGCCTCGGTGACGAACACCGGAACGTGCTTGCGGCCGTCGTGCACCGCGAACGTGTGCCCGATGAAGTCGGGAATGATCGTGGACCGGCGCGACCAGGTCTTGATGACCTGCTTCGTGTTCTTCTCGTTCTGGGCGTCGACCTTCTTGAGGAGATGGCCGTCGACGAACGGGCCCTTCTTCAGGCTGCGTGGCATTACCTAGCTCCTACCGGTGGTGCTTCTTGCCGGTGCGCCGGCGTCGGACGATGAGCTTGTTGCTCGCCTTGTTCGGTTTGCGGGTGCGGCCTTCGGGCTTGCCCCACGGGCTGACCGGGTGACGGCCGCCGGAGGTCTTGCCCTCGCCGCCGCCGTGCGGGTGGTCTACCGGGTTCATGACGACGCCGCGCACGGTGGGCCGCTTGCCCTTCCAGCGCATGCGGCCGGCCTTGCCCCAGTTGATGTTCGCCTGCTCGGCGTTGCCCACCTCGCCCACCGTGGCGCGGCAGCGCACGTCGACGCGACGGATCTCGCCGGACGGCATGCGCAGTGACGCGTAGGTGCCTTCCTTGCCGAGCAGCTGAATGCTGGAGCCGGCCGAGCGGGCCAGTTTCGCCCCGCCGCCGGGACGCAGCTCCACCGCGTGGATCAGCGTGCCTGCCGGGATGTTGCGCAGCGGCAGGTTGTTGCCGGGCTTGATGTCGGCGTTGGGTCCCGACTCGACGACGTCGCCCTGCGAAAGTCCCTGCGGTGCGATGATGTAGCGCTTCTCGCCGTCCAGGTAGTGCAGCAGGGCGATGCGGGCGGTTCTGTTCGGGTCGTACTCGATGTGAGCGACCTTGGCGTTCACGCCGTCCTTGTCGTTGCGGCGGAAGTCGATTATCCGGTACGCACGCTTGTGGCCACCGCCCTTGTGACGAGTGGTGATGCGGCCGTGCGCGTTTCGCCCGCCACGCCCGTGCAGCGGACGCACCAGCGACTTCTCCGGCGTCGACCGGGTGATTTCAGCGAAATCCGAGACGCTGGCACCGCGACGACCGGGGGTCGTCGGCTTGTACTTGCGAATTGCCATGTGTCTTATCTCTCCGTGCTATCTGCTCTTCGCGTGAGCGCTCATCGCCGCTACGCCGGCGCGCCGAACAGGTCGATCGGCTTGCTGCCGGGGGCCAGGGTCACGATCGCGCGCTTGGTGCTCTTGCGCTTGCCGAAACCGGTGCGGGTGCGCTTGCGCTTGCCCTGCCGATTCGCGGTGTTCACCGACGCCACCTTGACGTCGAAGATCTTCTCGATCGCGATCTTGATCTGCGTCTTGTTGGAGTCGGGGTGCACGATGAACGTGTACACGTTGTCCTCGATCAGGCCGTAGGACTTCTCCGAGATGACCGGGGACAAGATGATGTCGCGGGGGTCGGTGACGGTGGGCATCAGGCCGAAACCTCCTTTGTTGCTCTTCGCGCAAGCGGGTCATCGGCCTCGGTCTTCGTGTTCGCCGCGATGTACGCGTTCAGCGCTTCCACGGAGAACACCACATCGTCGGCCAGCAGCACGTCGTACGCGTTGAGCTGGTCAGGCGAAAGCACATGCACGCCAGGCAGATTGCGCACGCTGCGGGCGCCCGTCTCGTCGGCGCGCCCGATCACCATCAACACGCGCTTGCGGTCGGTGAGCTCCGCGAGGAACGCCTTGGCGCTCTTGGTGGATGGCGTCTGGCCCGCGACGATCTCGGTGACGGCATGGATCCGCCCGTTGCGTGCGCGGTCGGACAGCGCGCCGCGCAGCGCCGCTGCGATCATCTTCTTCGGGGTGCGCTGGCTGTAGTCGCGCGGCTTGGGGCCGTGGACGACGCCGCCGCCGGTGAACTGCGGTGCGCGCGTCGACCCTTGGCGAGCACGGCCGGTGCCCTTCTGCCGGTACGGCTTGCGGCCGCCGCCGCGGACCTCCCCGCGGGTCTTGGTGGAATGCGTGCCCTGACGGGCAGCCGCCCGCTGGGCCGTCACCACCTGGTGCATCAACGCGATGTTGGCCGGCGCGTCGAACAGCTCCGGGGGCAGTTCCACGGTGCCGTCCTTCTTGCCGCCCGGACTGCGGACGTCAATCTTCAAGGCAGCTCCTCCTGTCTTGCTCCTCGCGTCCGCAGTCACTTCTCACCTCGCTTGACCGCGCTGCGGACCATGACCAGTCCGCCTCTGCGCCCGGGGATCGCGCCCTTGATCAGCAGCACGCCGTTCTCGGCATCCACCTTGTGAACCAACAGGTTCTGGGTGGTCACCCGCTCGTTGCCCATCCGGCCTGCCATCCGCGTGCCCTTGAAAACACGTGCGGGAGTGGCACATCCGCCGATCGAGCCCGGGCGGCGGTGCACGGCCTGCGCGCCGTGGCTGGCGCCCTGGCCGCGGAAGCCGTGGCGCTTCATGGTGCCCGCGGTGCCCTTGCCCTTGGATGTCCCGGTGACGTCGACGTAGCTGCCGTCGCTGAAGATCTCGGCGGTCAGCTCTTGTCCGACCTGGTACTCCGCTGCGGCCTCGGGATCGTCGAGTCGCAACTCGGCCAGGTGGCGGCGCGGGTTGACGCCCGCCGCCGCGTACTGACCGGATAGCGGCTTGTTCACCTTGCGCGGGCTGATCTCGCCGTAGGCCAGCTGCACGGCGCTGTAGCCGTCGCGCTCCGGGGTGCGGATGCGCGTGACGACGTTCGGTCCCGCCTTGACCACGGTCACCGGCACGACGCGGTTGTTCTCGTCGAACACCTGCGTCATGCCCAGCTTGGTGCCGAGAATGCCTCTCCTAGCCATGGTGTCTTCGAGCTCCTACTGGATGTTCACGTCGACGCTGGCGGGCAGGTCGATGCGCATCAGCGCGTCGACCGTCTTCGGCGTCGGGTCGAGGATGTCGATCAGCCGCTTGTGGGTACGCATCTCGAAGTGCTCCCGGCTGTCTTTGTACTTGTGCGGGGAGCGGATGACGCAATACACGTTCTTCTCGGTAGGCAGCGGCACCGGGCCGACCACGCTCGCGCCGGTGCGGGTGACCGTCTCGACGATCTTGCGCGCCGAGGCGTCAATCGCCTCGTGGTCATAGGCCTTGAGCCTGATGCGGATCTTTTGTCCCGCCACGCTTCTTCCTCACTCCTGCTCACCCGGTCGCACGGCGCGTATCGCGCTTGTGCCGCCGCCACTGTTCACCTGTCCTGGTACACCGGTCCACGCGGTCGGGTGTGTCGCCCGCACGCAGCCTCATTCGCGGCGAGAAATCGTCGCGATCGTGGCTGGAACCGGACGCGCCCGTGTGGGCGCTGGCCGTATGCCTGGCCAGGCGAACCCGGCGCAAGGCAACCTGAACAGTATGCCCTAGATCGGGTGTCCCGCCAAATCCTCCCGGCCGCCGGCGATGAGCCCCTCGGGTGAAGAGCAGACAGCTGTTTCCCCTGGCCATAGGATGCGGCGTCATGACCAGCCAGACGCCGACGTACCGACTGTAAAAGCGGCTCTCCGCCGCGCCCGGCGGTTCCCGCATCTTCTCCGCCGCCACGATGGTCCGAGTGCGAACTCCATGGCCGTGCAATATCTGAATCCGGCGACGACGTCGCTGCTCGCCCGGGCCCGGCTCGACCCGCCGGACTTCTCGGCGATCGCCGAGGGCACCCAGGTCGTGGTGCCGGTCGGCGTCTTCGACGAGGCCGGCAGGGAGGTCGTGCACGCCGACATCACGACCTGGGTGACACCGCGAACGTGAACCGCTGGATTTCTGATTCCGTTCTCCACGCCGATCTCTGCACCAGGGCTGTGATTCGGCCGAGTTCACGACCCTGACGCAGATCTCGAGGCAGCTTCAGCGAATCGTCGCCCAGAAACCGCACTGGTGGTCTTCATAGAACGACGTGAAGGTTCGCAGCTCGGGGGTCTGCAGCGACATCCACGGCCCCTGGTCGCCCTCGAGAGCCGGCCATGCCGACGCATCGTCGGCCCGAGGTTCGCCGGTGGCGACGAAGCTGCTCCAGTAGTCGATCATCTGCTCGGACAGCCTCTGCTGCGTCGCACCGAGAGCCGGGGCTCCGCCGACGTCGAACAGGTAACGCAGCTCGAGCGAGTGGCTCGCCCCCACCGGGAACGGCACTGTTCTCAACAGATCCGGCGCCGGAGCGTCGCGGTCATTGAACTCGTAGCCGTACACCTTCGCGTCGTGCGCCAGACTTGAAGCCAACGCCACTGCTGGACAGACGAATTCACTGTCGGTCACGGCGGCCGAGTAGGCCAGCGCCGGGCTCTGGTACCGGCTGAGGGGATATTGCGCGACGACCCGGTTCGCGTCGGCGCCGAAGATGCCGTCGAGCACAGCCGGGTACTTCGGCATCCGGCCGCTGCGCAGGTACTGCGTCGCGGCGAACAACGTGAACTCGTCGTGGTTTGTACCGATCAGCACCGGGACCCGAGCCGCCTTCCCCTGCCGCGCAGCGGTCAGAGGGTCGACGGGCAGCGACGGGGTGCCGGTGACCGGGCCGGTCAGCCCGTCGTCGCCGAGCCGGTAGTACACCGGCGGTGACCCGAGCTTGTCCGGCGGCAGGGCGCGCAGACAGTCCGCGGCGGTCCGGGGGTCAGCGCACCCGACCGAGGAGGCATAGTCGACACTGGCCCGCTCCGCGGCCGCCCGGTCGGCCTCGGCTTGGCACGGGCCGCTCTGGATCACCGCTGCGCGGAACAGACCCGCCGATCCCGGCGCGACGAGGTGGTCGCACACCGACATCGCTCCTGCCGACTCGCCGGCGATCGTCACCTGGGCCGGGTCGCCGCCGAAGGCCGCGATGTTGGCATGCACCCACCGCAGTGCCGCCTGCTGGTCGGCCAGGCCGTAGTTGCCGACGTTGCCGTCGACGGCCAGCGCCGGATGCGCCAGGAACCCCAAGACGCCGAGCCGGTAGTTCAGCGTGACGACGACGACGTCGCCGCGGGCGACCAGCCAGCGGGCGTCGTAGATGTCGCCGCTGCCGTTGACGAAGCCACCGCCGTGGATCCACACCATCACCGGAAGACTTTGTGCGCCCGAGTTTTTCGGAGTCCACACGTTCAGCGTCAAGCAGTCTTCACTGACCGAGCGGCCGAAGTCGGGATCGGTCGTGCTGTCCTGGACACACCGCGGGCCGTACTTGGACCCGTCGCGCACCCCCTGCCACGACGGCGGCGGCTGCGGAGGACGCCAGCGCAGCGCCCCGACGGGCGCCGCGGCATACGGGATGCCCGCGAAAAGCAGGTGGTCGTCGCCGACTGCCCCGCGCACCGCGCCGGAGGCCGTCCGCACCAAGGTCCGGTCGGCCGCCGCGGTCGTGCCCGGACCGCACGACGCGACCGTCAGAACCGCCGCGAACAGGGCCGTCACCCAACCCCGACGGCGTCCGGCCCGCACGGTGCCGAAGCTTACAGATCCGTCACCCGGTCCGGCGTTTTCGTTATCAACGCGAATGTCAGACTCGTAGCGACCCACTCAACGAGGAGTTTGTATGAGCACGCCGATCATCGACGAAGCCGCGAAAGTCTTCGCGGATCCCACCGCCTACGCCGACGAGGAACGCCTCCATGCCGCAATGGCTCACCTGCGCGCCCACGCGCCGGTCTCCTACGTCGACGTGCCGCCGTACCGTCCGTTCTGGGCGGTCACCAAGCACTCCGACATCATGGACATCGAGCGCGCGAACGACCTCTGGCTCAGCGAGCCGCGGCCGCTGCTGCAGACCTCGGCGGCCGACGACGAGGCGCGCGCCCAGCTCGAGGCCGGCATGGGGCTGC
Source organism: Candidatus Sericytochromatia bacterium (assembly GCA_050262635.1). GTDB lineage: Bacteria > Actinomycetota > Actinomycetes > Mycobacteriales > Mycobacteriaceae > Mycobacterium. The sequence goes on from JBLNEK010000077.1 coordinate 7,406, forward strand.
GCACGCTGATCCACATGGATGATCCGCACCACCGCGACGTGCGAAAGATCGGCGCGGACTGGTTCCGGCCAAAGGCCATGCGAGACTTGAAGGTTCGTGTCGACGAGCTGGCCAAGATCACCGTCGACAAGATGGCCCGGATCGGCCCCGAATGCGACTTCGTCACCGACATCGCGATGGATTACCCACTGTACGTGATCATGTCGCTGCTCGGCATTCCGGAAGAGGACTTCCCACGGATGCTGCAGTTGACGCAGGAACTGTTCGGCGGCGACGACCCCGAACTGCGGCGCGGAGTCACGGTAGAGGAGCAGCTGCAGGTGCTTTTCGACTTCTTCAACTACTTCAACGCGCTGACGGCCTCACGGCGCGAAAACCCCACGGAGGACTTGGCTTCCGCGATCGCGAACGCCCGCATCGACGGCGAGCCGCTGTCCGATCTGGATACCGTGTCCTACTACGTCATCGTCGCCAGCGCCGGCCACGACACCACCCGGCATGCGATCACGGGCGGGCTCCGCGCGCTGGTTTCAAATCCTGACCAGCTGGCCCGCTTGCGCGAGAACCCGGAGCTGATGCCGTTGGCCGTCGAGGAGATGATTCGCTGGACCACGCCGGTCAAGGAATTCATGCGTACCGCCGCCGAGGACACGACGGTGCGGGGCGTGCCGATCCGTGCGGGTGAGTCGGTCTATCTGGCATACGCCTCGGCCAACCGCGACGAAGAGATTTTCGACGATCCATTCCGATTCGACGTGGCCCGCGATCCCAACAAGCACTTGTCGTTCGGGTACGGCGTGCACTTCTGCCTGGGCGCGGCGTTGGCTCGGATGGAGATGAACAGCTTGTTCAAGGAGCTGATCCCGCGACTGGACTCGATCGAGTTCGCGGGACCGGCCGAACTGTCGGCGACAGTGTTCGTCGGAGGCCACAAGCACCTGCCAATTCGCTATTCCATGCGCTGAGGCGCCCGACCGGACCGGCCCGCAGGTTTAGGACCGAGACTATCCGTCTACGTACTAGACCGACAGTCTCGTGACCTTGCGTGCGCACAACCGGAAGGACCTCCCATGCCCGGTCTGACGACCGTGGTCGGCACCCTCACGCAGTCCGACCAGACCGACGTGACCGACGCGTCGCGGCGGCGGCGCACCTGGACGCTCGTCGTCGCGTGCGCGGGCGTTGCGCTGGTGATCGCATCGATGATCGCCCTGAACTCCGCGCTGGGCGACATCGCGGTGGCGACGTCTGCCACACAGACTCAGCTGACCTGGGTGGTGGACGGCTACACGCTTGCGCTGGCGTGCCTGTTGCTGCCGGCCGGGGCGATCGGCGACCGCTACGGTCGCCGTAGCGCGTTGCTCATCGGCCTTGTCATCTTCACGGTCGCATCGGTGGCACCCATCTGGTTCGACCACCCCGTCGGCCTCATCGTCTGGCGGGCGGTCGCGGGCGCCGGCGCCGCGTTCGTGATGCCGGCGACGCTGTCGCTGCTGACGGTCGTGTATCCAAAAGATCAGCGCACCAAGGCCGTTGGTATCTGGGCCGGCGTCGCCGGCGTCGCCGCGGTGGTAGGGCTGCTCGTGCCGGGCGCCTTGCTGCACGTGTGGGACTGGAAGTCGATCTTCTGGGTGCTGGCCGCGGCGGGAGTGGTGTTGTTCGGCTTGACGTTGACGGTCGCCGAGTCGCGGGAAAGCGATGCGCCGCCGGTTGACTGGCCCGGCGCCGCGCTGATCGGCCTGAGCGTCGCGGTCTTCGTCTTCGGCGTCATCGAAGCACCCGAACGGGGATGGACCGATCCCCTGGTCGTCATGGCCCTCGGCGCGGGCGTGGCGCTGGCCGGCGTGTTCGGCTATGTCGAGTTGCGCCGGCCGCAACCGCTGCTGGACGTGCGCCTGTTCAAGGATGCCGAATTCGCCACTGGCGCACTGGCTGTCACGATCTTCTTCTTCGCGAACTTCGGCTTCTTCTTCCTGATCATGCAGTACTGCCAGGAAGTGATGGGATATTCGCCGCTGGCCACCGCGCTTGCGCTGACCCCGCTGTTCATCCCGATGTTCGCGCTGGCCGTGCTGTCATTCTGGTATCTGCCGAAGCTGGGCCTGCGAGCCGTGCTGTTCACCGGTCTGCTGCTGGTCGCGGTCGGCATCTTCTTCATGCAGACGCTTCAGATGGGCGCGACGTACTTCGACTTCGCCTGGCCGATCAACGTGATGTCCATCGGGATCGGACTGTGCACGGCATCGGCCACGTCGGCGATCATGAACGCAGCCCCAGACGAGAAGCAGGGCGTTGCGTCGGCGGTCAACGACACCACCCGCGAAGTTGGTGCGGCACTGGGCATTGCGGTCGCCGGCTCGATCCTCGCCGCGCATTACGCGGATGTGATCGCACCGAAGCTCGCGGTGTTTCCCGAGCCGCTGCGCGGGCCCGCCGCCGAATCGCTCGCCCAAGCAGTCAAGGTCTCCGAACACGTTGGGCCGCAGGGACATCAGCTCGCCGACATCGCCAAGGCGTCGTTCGTGGACGCCATGCACTCCTCGGCGTTCGCGCTGGCGCTCAGCATCGCGATCGGTGCGGTACTGGTCGGGATCTGGGCGCCCGGACGCGACGGTGAGCAGCTGCCAATCGTGCGCCGGCTCACCGCGCGGTGGGGTTGGTCATCGCGTGACGACGAACTCGGCGGCGCGGCGGGCGAGCATCACGATGGTGGCGTGCGGGCCGCGGCTGGTGATCGCCGGTAGCGCGGCGCCGTCGATCACCCACAATCCCGTCACTGCGCGCACCCGGCACTGTGGGTCGAGCACGGCCCTTTCGTCGCCTTCGACGCCCATCGGCGCCGTCGCGCACAGGTGCTGCGACGTCGACCACTGGGACTCGGGCGCCGGCCGCGCGATCGGGCACAGCGCCCGCGCCAGTTTGTCGCCCTCCCGCAGCGCCTCGACGTCGCCCGGATCGCTGTCGTAGCGGTGCTCGATGCACGGGGGCACCGTCGGGTCGGCGGACGTCACGGCGACGCGCCCGCGGGAGCGCGGGCGCATCAACGCCACCCCGACGTGCGGCCAGTCGGGGCGCCCGGCGGTTCCGTCACCCACCATCGTGATAAATCCCCCTGTATAGGGCCGGATTTCGAGACCGGAGTCGGTCGTCAGTATCACTTCGAGCACCGGTCGGCCCGGAATCGTCGTCCATGTCGTGGGAAACACCCACTCTGGGTGGTCGATGCAGTGCATTCCTACGGGTGCGGGCGCAGCCAGGGTTATCCCGGCCTCGCGCAGCACCTGCTCGTCCCCGATTCCCGAGAGCATCAGCAGGTGCGCGGTCCCGATGGCCCCGGCGCACAGGATAATTCGGTCCGCGGTAATCGACAGCGGGCCCTGTGGACCGTGCGCCTCTGCCCCGGTGACCTGCCCGCCCGAGATGCGCAGACGCGACACCGCGGTGCCGGTGATCAGCGTCAGATTGGGCCGCCGCAGAGCCGGCTCCAGAATCGCCGAGGGGGACACCCGCTCTCCCCCGGCGATGTTCAGCGGCACCGGGCCAACACCGGCCATGGTGGCCGTCGCGTCCGACGCGCCGTTCAAGTCTGGGATCCAGTCGTAGCCGGCAGCACGCGCATGTTCGACGAATCCGATTGTGTTGCTGCTTAATTCGCCTGTCCGCTGTACTCGTATCGGCCCGTGCCGACCATGTGCGGGGCCGACGAAATCCAGATCCTCTTCGATGTCGCGGAAATGGGGCAGGACATCGGCCCAGGACCACCCGGGCAGTGCCCACTCCTCGAAATCGCGGGGCAGGCCGCGGCAAAAGTACCCGCCGTTGACGGCCCCCGACCCACCGACCACCGACCCGCGCACGATCTGCGTCGCACGACGTGGCCGCGCCGTCAGCACCGTCTCGAATCGCCGCACGAGCGGACTTGCCGCGCCGATCGGCAACACCGACCCGTCGGCCACCATCGCGTGGACCGCAGGGTCGACGACGGCAGGGCCCGCCTCGACGACGGTGACTGTACAGCTCTGGTCGGCCGACAGCCGCTCTGCGACAACGCATCCTGCGCTGCCAGCACCGATGATCAGGATGTCGCTGTGCAACGCTTATGTTCGGATCTGCGGCTTCAGCGGCCCGAAATGACGCTCCTTCGCCATTCCCGCCCACAGGCCGGCGCCATAGGCCAGATCGTCGAGGCGCTTGAGCACCACATACGGGACCAGGCCCAGCTGTTTGACCTGTTCGTCGTCGTTGTTGCGCCTGCTAACCCAGTCAGCGACGCCGTCGATGACCGCGGCGATCAGCACGATGTGGCGGATCCGGCGGAACAGGATGGCGGCGATCAGGGCAAACGGCCAGTAGTGGCGACAGATCGCGGCGGCCAGCTGCAGCGCCGCCGCACCCAGTCCCCGCCCGGCCAGCACTGCCACGTCGCGAGGCCTGGAGTCGACGCCATCCAGAGCGCGGGCGATCCGCCGTGCCGTGAACGCCGCGATCGCCAACGACACCAGGTAACCAAGCGAGGATCCCATCGCCATCAGAAGCCACAGCACCAACGTCCACCCGGAGATCACCAGCGGGGCGGTCTTGTCGGGGTGGCGGATCGACAGCGGCGCCGCGGACTGGCCGTAGAAGGCCTTGCGGACCAGCCAGTCGCGGACGCCGACACGGTGATCGTGGGCGACCAGCGCGATCGGCTCGTAGCGCAGGCGTGCCCCGGCCTCCACCAGGCGCCAGCAGAGGTCGACGTCCTCGCCGCAGCGGAGTGTCTCGTCGAAACCCGCCGCGTTGACAAGAGCCGACCGCCGGCAGATGATCGCCGCGCTCGGAACGTACGACACGGTGCTGTACGGGACGACGGGCGCCTCCCGCCGGCCGAGGTCGAGCGACGAGCGCACCGCCTCGTATCGCGCAATCATGTTGTCGCTGTGGGAGAGTCCGATGATGCGCGGTGCCACTAGGGCCACCGCCGGATCGGAGAAGTGCCCCAGCAGCGCCTCCAGCCAGCCGCGCCGCGGGACTACGTCGGAGTCCAGGAACGCGACGAAGTCGGTCTTGCAGGCCGCCAATCCCGTGTTCCGGGCGGCGGCCGGCCCTTTGGCGTGATCGTGCCGGATGACCCGGACCTCGCAATTGGTGCGCTCGAAGTCGGATTCCCGCACGGGGATCGCCGAGCCGTCGTCGACCACGACCACCTTGAGCCCGCGCAGCGTGCTCAAGAGCCTGCGCAGCCCGAACATGTTGTCGTGCAACGGGATAACGACTGTGACATCACGGTGCGACGGTCCACCCGACGGCCGGGGATGGGCCACCGAGGCGTCCAGCAGCGTGCGCGCCAGCTGCGCGCTGACCGCGTCGTGCACCTCGACGCGGCCGTTGTCGATCAGGGTGCGGGCCTGCGGGGCCAGCCGCAGCAGGCGGGTGGGCGAGCCGCCGAGCAGAGCCTCGCCGCCGCCCAGCACCCGGACGCGGCGATCCACCTGGACTGCGAACCCGTCCGGCAGCCGCGGCTGGGTCATCGCAGCATCCCGTCGTCGCCTGGAGCCCATCGCTGGACCCGGGTGACGCAGGCTTCGACCATCTGGGTGAACAGGCGCGCGCCCTCCGCCGCGGTCGCGGTGGTGGGATCACCCAGCACGCCTACCTCACTCACTGCCGCAACCCCGCCGCGGCGCATTGTCGACATCAATTCCGTCAGCGCAGTCACGTTACCCGCACGGAGTTGGTCGGTGCGCACGGTTTCGGGCGAAAGATGCAGCAATATCGACGATTCCGTGTGCCCCGCATGGGCGTCCCCGCCCGGCACGGCGCACGCGCACCACGCGGCGTCGCGGCCTTCGCCGCGGAGGCACCGCACCGCCGCCACCAGCGCTTCGAGGTTGCCGCCGTGACCGTTGACGAAGACGACCCGCGGCGCCCATTCGCACGCTGAGCGGCCCAACTCCACCAAGAGTTCAGTCAGCGCGGCGGTTCCGATCGAGACGGTCCCCCCGAATGCCTGGTGCTCTCCGCTGGCCCCGTAGGCGATCGCCGGGGCGAGCACCGCCGGTTCGGGCCGCGAGGCGACGACGGCATGGGCGACTGCGGTCGCGATGCGGGTGTCGGTGTCCAGCGGCAGATGGGGCCCATGCTGTTCGGTGGAGCCCACTGGAACCACCACCGTCGGCGACGCACCGTCGATCTGCTTCGACGTCGACTTCCCCAACTCCGTCGGGAAAACCACTTGGCGATCGTAGGCCGAATTCATCTGGGATACGCCGGTTGTTTGGGATGAAGTCATTTTGCTTCCGCGCAGCGCCCCCGGGGCGGCCGGGCGCGGGCCACCACCATTCACGCCAGCACCGCCTGCCCCGTCGGCACCAGCGACCGAGCTACTGGTCTGTGGTGACTCCCAGCGCCCTCGTGAAGCCGGCGGGCATCACGATGTCGTCGGGCGTGAGGTCGTGGATCGACGCCTTGCTGATCCCCCGCAGCGCGGAGTCGATCCCGCCGCGCAAGATATCGAGCACGTTCTCCACACCCGCTTGCCCGCCCGCGGCCAGCCCCCACAGGTAGGCGCGGCCGATCATCACGGCACGGGCGCCGAGCGCGACGGCCTTGACGACGTCGCTGCCCCGGCGGACGCCACCGTCAAGCAGCACTTCGATCTCATGACCGACGGCGTCGGCGATCGCGGGGAGCGCCCGGATCGACGCCGGGGTTCCGTCGAGGTTGTTGCCGCCGTGATTGGACACCGAGATCGCCGAAACCCCAACGTCCACAGCGCGTTTCGCGTCATCGACGCGCATCACTCCTTTAAGCATGAACGGTCCGCCCCACAGTTCGCGCAGCCAGGCGACGTCGTCCCACGTCGGCGGCGGGGTATTCATCCACTCCCCGTACGCGGCGAAGAACGGCGGTCCGGCCTCGCCCCGCGTCGCCTGGTTGGGTACCCGCAGGTCCGGTGGCCGTAGCGTCTTGGCCCACTCCCACATCCACACGGGCTTGGTCAGACCCGTCGGCAGCATCCGGACCGTGGTTCGAAGGTTCATGGACTCGGGGATCTTCGGGCTGCCCCAGTCGCGGCCGTGCGAGAAGCTCCAGTCGGTTGTCAGGATGAGGCCGACCGCGCCGGCCTCGCGGGCCCGCAGAACTCGCTTCGCGATCGCCTCGCGGTCGCCGAGCCAGTAGATCTGGAAAAACAGCTTCGGGTTGGCCGCGATCACCTCTTCGATCGGCTTGCTGGCGAAAGACGACAGTCCCATCGCGGTGCCACGGGCGGCGGCGGCCCGCGCGACAGCGGTCTCGCCGTCCGGGTGCACCGCCTGCACGCCCGTGGGCGATATCAGCACCGGCAGCGAAATGCCTTGTCCCATCACGGTGGTCGACATCTCGCGCTTCTCGGTGGTGCCGATCACGTGCGGTGCGAACCCGAGCTCGCTGAAGGCCTCGACGTTGTCGGCGACCATCACGCCCTTCTCGCTGGCCGCGACCAGCGCCTGGTACACCGGCCTGGGCAGCCGCCTCTTGGCCTTCTGCTGGGCGAAGGCGACCGTCTCGAACCATTGGGCCATGACTACACCGGGCTTTCGTCGCAGATTCGGGCGGGCCGCCGGGACATCAGCTTCAGCGCCACCGGGCGGGAATGGTCAGCGCCCGGCCGGGGCACTTCGCGCTCCCGGGCCAGACCGGGCGCGCCGTAACCCTGCACGCATTCCGGGTCGGGGCCATCGAGCGGCAGGCCGGTGAAGAACTTTGCCGCCATGCAGCCTCCGCGGCAGCTGTCGTAGTGCCCGCAGCTGCCGCAGGCGCCCGCCGACTGCGGCTCACGCAACTCCTTGAACAGAGCGGCGTTCTTCCACACCTGGGCAAAACCGCTGTCGCGCAACACGTTTCCGGCCAGAAAGCGGTCGTGGATCGCAAACGGGCATGCGTAGACGTCGCCGACCGGATCGATCAGGCAGACCACCCGCCCGGCGCCACAGAGGTTGAGACCGGCCAGGGCGCCGGGCTGGCCCAGGGGCGACAGGTGAAAGAACGAGTCGCCGGTGAGCACCCGGTCGCCGCGCTGGACGAGCCAGTTGTACAGCTGGACTTGCTGGTCTGCGGTGGGGTGCAGCTGGTCCCACACGTCGGCGCCGCGCCCGGACGGCCGCAGCCGGGTGATCCGCAATGTGGCGCCGTAACGTGTTGCCAGCGCGGCAAATTCGTCCAGCTGTTCGACGTTGTGGCGGGTCACCACGACGGAGATCTTGGCGTCTTTGAAGCCGGCTTCAGCGAGGCGCTCCAGCGCGCGCAGGGCCATGTCGTAGGAGCCGGTGCCGCGCACGGCGTCGTTGACGTCGGCGGTGGCGCCGTCCAGCGAGATCTGCACGTCCACGTAGTCGCTGGCGGCCAACTGCCTGGCTCGCGAAGAGGTGATCCGAACGCCGTTCGTGGAGAACTTGACGCCGACGTGATGCTCCGTCGCGTAATCGACGAGTTCCCAAAAGTCCGGTCGCACAGTGGGTTCGCCGCCGCCCACGTTGACGTAGAACACCTGCATGCGTTCGAGCTCGTCGATCACGTCCATGCACTGGCGCGTCGTCAACTCGGCCGGGTCGCGCCGGCCCGACGAGGACAGGCAGTGCACGCAGGCAAGGTTGCAGGCGTACGTCAGCTCCCACGTCAGGCAGATCGGCGCGTCGAGCCCGCGCTCGAACTGCTCCACCAGTCTCATGACGCCACCAGCATGTCGGAGGAGACGAGCACCTCCAGCGCGTGCAGATACGGCCGCTCTGCGCCTTCGCCCACCCCAGCGGCACGGCACGCGGCGCGGGCGTCGGGGTGCTCGTCAAGCGACTGCACGATCGCCAGGATCGTGCGGTCCTTCAGGAAAGACAGCTTGCGGGTGCCGAAGTGGTACAGAAGCGCGCCGAACGGCTCTGGCCGCACCGCCACCTGGGGATGCAAACGCCAGGGGCGCGCAGGGTCGAATGCGCCGGAGCGAGGCTTGTCCGAGCGACCATCGAGCACGGAGCGAGGCTTGTCCGAGCGACCATCCACTCAGTAGACCCCGCACATGCCGTCGATCGACACCTCTTCGACCAGGGTCTCGGTGACGAGCTCTTCGGCCTGGGCGTCTTGATTGTTGGGCTCCATCGGGGCTGCCTCCTGTACTCGGGTCTCGACAGACTGCGGTTGACTCGACAGAATATGGCATCGAGTGCCGAAATGGAAGGGTGGGGGTGGTGGTTGGACCTCGGGTGGGCCGGCGCCGGTCGACCTCGCGCCACCAGATCACCGACGCGGCCATCGCACTCTTCGCCGACCGCGGGTTCGAGGAGGTCAGCGTTGATGACGTCGCCGAGGCCGCCGGCATCGCCCGCCGCACCCTGTTTCGCTACTACCCGTCGAAGAACGCGATCCCGTGGGGCGATTTCGACGCACACCTGCAGCACCTGCGCGGCCTGCTGACGGCCGCCGATTCGGCCGTACCGATGGAGCAGGCTCTGCGCGATGCGTTGTTGGCATTCAACACATTTGACGAGTCGGAGCTGCCGAGGCACCGGCTGCGCATGCACGTGATTCTGCGGACCACCGAACTGCAGGCCTATTCGATGACCATGTACGCCGGCTGGCGCGAGGTCGTCGCGGAGTTCATCGCGGGGCGGTGCGGGGCCAAGCCTCACGACCTTGTCCCGCAGACCGTCGCGTGGGCACTCCTGGCCGTCTCGCTGTCTGCCTACGAGCACTGGCTGGCCGACGAGTCGGTGTCGCTGACCCAGGCTCTCGCGGATGCGTTCGACGTTGTCCGTCCCGGCGCCTCGTTCCCTTAGCCCCCCGCGAGCGCGCGTCTGCACACCAAGACGCCGGTGTCTGCCGTAAAATTGCGCACCCTCGCGCGAAAATTTCGTCCCCATGCGTCGGAGTTTGAGCCTCGACCGCGACGATAGCGATGTGAGCGCCGAACCCCGTCCGCCCGACGCTCCCCGTACGCTGCTCGCGCTCTACGACGAGGCGCTACCTGCGGTGTACGGATACTTCGTGCGCCGCTGCCCCGATCGCAGCACCGCCGAGGACCTGACGTCGGAGACCTTTCTCGCCGCGATGGACGGCGCTCGCAAAGACGATCCTCCGGACATCACAGTGCCGTGGCTCATCGGCGTTGCGAGACACAAACTGGCAGACCATTTTCGGCGTCGGCACGACCGCCGCACCGTCCCCGTCGCCGAGGTTCCGGAGCCGGCCGACCCCGCCGACGTATGGGACGCCGAACTGGACCGCATCGTCGCGGAGAGCACGCTGCGGCGACTCCAAGAGCCGCACCGCACGGTGCTGACGCTGCGCTACATGGACGACTGCTCGGTACCCGAGTGCGCAGAGCTCATCGGCCGCACGGTGCACGCCACGGAGGCGCTGCTCGTGCGCGCTCGCCGCGCGTTCCGTCACCACTACGAGGAAGGAGGTGCGCCATGACACCCCCCGCCGACCCATTGGACGTGCTGCGCGCCGACGACCTCCCAACAGCGCCCGATCCGGAGTTCGCGGCCCGGCTACGAGCCCGGCTCGACTCCGCCCTGTCCCTACCAAAAGGAGTCCAGATGAGCGGCACCGCACAAGCGATCGACGAGCTGACAGCACCCGAGCCCACACCGCCGCGCCCGGCCGCCCTGCCCTACCTGGCTGTGGCCGACGCCCGGGCAGCCATCGCGTGGTACGCCGACGCGCTGGGCGCGGTCCTGGTCGGCGAACCGTTCGTGGTGGACGACGGACGCATCGGGCACGCCGAGCTGGAGCTTGCCGGAGGCATGCTCTACCTGGCCGACGAGTTTCCCGAGCTCGGGATGAAAGCACCAGCGCCGCAGCAGGTTTCGGTGAGCCTGGTGCTGCACGTCGCCGACACCGACGAAGCGCTGCACCGGGCGCGCGACCACGGGGCCGTCGTCCAGCGGGAGACCTACGCAGGCCACGGAAGCCGCAACGCCACGGTCATCGACCCGTTCGGGCACCGCTGGATGTTCAGCGGTCCGACGGTCGAGCAGATCCGGCACGGCGACCTCGGCTACGTCGCGGTGTGGACGCCCGACGCCGACGCGGCCGCGGCGTTCTACGGCCACGTGCTCGGCTGGACCCACGACCCGTCGACCCATCAGGTGACCAACACCGAGCAGCCGGTCGGCATCTATTCCGTCGACGGGCGCCCGACGATGTTCTGCTGCTACGCCGTGGCGGACCTGCAGGCAGCAGCACGCGCAATCGACGGCGCCGGCGGGCATGCCGGCGACGAGCGGGAGTTCGACTTCGGCACCGTGCTCGACGCGACCGACGCGTCGGGCACCGCGTTCGCGGTCTACCGCCCGGTCCAGGGTGCGCCGCGGCCCAGGCTCAACGGCGCGGGGCACGGCGAATTATCCTACGTGACATACGAAGTCAGCGATTCAGGCGCCTTCCGCGCATTCTACGGACAGGTACTGGGCTGGGCGTTCGAGCCCGGCCGCATCGAGGACGGCTGGCAGGTCACCGGCACGCATCCGATGGCCGGTGTGGCCGGCGGCAGCGCCGAGCCAAGGACGGTGCCGATGTGGACGGTGGCCGATATCGACGATGCCGTGGCCCGCGTGCGCGAGGCCGGCGGCACGGTGCTGCAGGAACCGAGCAGGCAGCCGTACGGCCTGACGGCCGAATGCCGCGACGACCAGGGCACCCGCTTCTATCTCGGCCAGTTCTAGAACGCTCGACACCGCGCGAGTGTGCAGGTTTGCACGCAGCCGACCGGCGTGTCGCTGTGCGGACGCGCACGCTCGGCGCTAGGCGAGCACCTCGCTGATCGGTGCGCCGGCGGCGATCTTGGCCCGGGTCTTCATCACCGCAGCCGGCATGCCGCCGCCCACCACGCCGGCCACGACGCCGTCGCGCTCGTAGTACGCGAGGAACTTGCGGCCGTCGTCGCTGACCAGGTGCACGATGTCGTCGGCCTTCGGCTCGCCGAGACACTGGATCTTGACGTCGTACTGGTCGCTCCAGAAGTATGGCACCACAACAAGATTCGTCGGCATCTCTTGTCCGAGCAGCGCCGGCACCAGGACTCGTGCCTGCTCCGCGACGTTGCTCCAATGCTCGACGCGGGCCTGATGTCCCGTCGCGTCCTGCCATGACGCGACGTCGCCCAGCGCCCATACGTGCGGTGCGCTCGTCTTGCCGACGTGGTCGCACACCACGCCGTTGTCGACATCGACCCCACTGCCCTCGAGCCAGTCGGTGGCCGGGCGCGATCCGATGCCGACGATCACCAGATCGGTGTCAAGTGAGGTCCCGTCCGTCAGCGCCACGTTCGACACCCGTTCGCGCCCGCTGACGGAGGAGACGCCCACGCCCGTGCGCACGTCGACACCCTCGGCGCGATGCAACCGCGCGACCAGCGCGCCGATCTGCTCCCCCAGCACCGACGCCAGCGGCTCCGGTTGTGGCTCCACCAACGTGACGCCCACACCGAGCCCCCGCAAGCTCGCCGCCACCTCGCAGCCGATGAAGCCCGCTCCGATCACCACCGCCTGCCGCGCCGCCGCAGCCTCCTTGCGCAGCGCCATGCTCTCGTCGAAGGACCGCAGCACGTGGATGCCAGGCAGATCGGGGAACGACGGAATCCGGCGCGGCACAAGGCCGGTCGCGATCACCGCCTCGTCGTAGTCCAGTTGCGTTCCGTCGGCCAGCGTCACGGTCCGGTTGACGGTGTCGAGCTTGCGCACAGCCGAGCCGAGCATCAGCGTGATGTTGTTCTCGAAGTAGAACTCTCGCGGCCGCAGCGCCGTGTCGTCCAATTCGCTGCGCAGAACCTGCTTGGACAGCGGCGGCCGGTCGTAGGGCAGGTGCACCTCGTCGCCGACGATCGTGACCGGTCCGTCGAACCCGGATCGCCGGAGCTGCTCGGCGGTGCGCGCAGCGCCCAGTCCCCCGCCGACGATGACTATCCGCTTGCTCACTTAAGGCTTCATACACGATCGGCGCGCGCCGGTGTAGCGCTCCTAGGGCCGCATCCGGTCAATGAGGTTCGACAACACGACGATGCTCTCGCTGCGTTCGATGTCCGCGCTGGAGCGGATGCGTTCGAGCGCCTCCTCCAGGTGCTGCATGTCGCGGGCCAGCACGTGCAGGATTGCGTCGGACGTGCCCGTGACGGTGGCGGCGCTGACCACCTCCGGGATGTCCACCCAGGCCGCACGCAGCCGCTCCGGCGCGATCGTGCCATGACAGAACACCTGCACGTACGCCTCGGTGTTCCAGCCCAGCGCGTTGCGGTCGACGACGGTGGTAAAGCCCTTGATCACACCGCGGTCCAGCATCCGGTCCACTCTCCGTTTGACCGCGGGCGCCGACAGGTTCACCTTCTCGCCGATCTCAGCGAACGTCGCCCGGGCATGCTCACCCATCTCGGCCAGGATCCGCTCGTCGATGTGGTCCAATCGCTCCATGACACCTCGGTAGCAACAAATCGCCCCGCACGGCATTTTCACGCAACAGACTACCGCTAGACACGCAATATATATCGATTGATTGCGTACTATGACAGAAATACCTTGGATACATGACGGAGCACGTGTTCGCCGCGGGCGATGCCCGCGATGACGCGCTGTCCCGGCTCCGTCCACGAACGCCGCGTCCGCGCCGCTACGTGATGACGTCGCCGGAGTTCTTCGCGGTGGAGTACGCGATCAATCCCTGGATGGACGTGAGGGCGACTCTCGACCGGAGTTTGGCCGCCAGGCAATGGCAGCAACTCTACGAGACGTATTGCCGCTTGGGCCATCTCGTGGACCTCGTCGCGCCCGAGCCTGGGCTGCCCGACATGGTGTACGCCGCCAACGGCGGGCTCGTCGCCGGCGACACCGCCGTGCCGGCGCGGTTCAAGTACGCGCAGCGGGCAGCGGAAGCCGTCGCCTACACGGCGTGGATGCGCGAGCGAGGCTACCGGGTGGCAGCCACGCGTCACGTCAATGAAGGGCAAGGCGACCTGTTGCCGGTAGGCACAATGGTGTTGGCCGGCTACGGTTTTCGCACCGATGTCCGCGCGCACGCCGAAATCGCCCGGCTGCTGCGCAGGCCGGTGATCAGCCTCGAGTTGGTCGACCCGCGTTTCTACCATCTCGACACCGCGCTCGCCGTGCTCGACGACACGACCATCGCTTACTACCCGCCCGCCTTCAGCCGGGCCGCGCAACGCCGGCTCCGGGCGCTGTTCCCTGACGCGATCGTCGTCGCTAGCGCCGACGCCTACGCGTTCGGACTCAACGCGGTGTCCGACGGGCTGCACGTCGTCCATCCCTCCGCCGCAACAGGCTTCGCGGCACAGCTGCGCGACGCCGGCTTCGAGCCCGTCGGTGTCGACTTGTCCGAATTACTGAAGGGCGGCGGCTCGATCAAATGCTGCACATTGGAGGTTCACTCGTGACGGTTGTCGACACCCGGCCCACGGTCGCCGAGGAAACCCGGGCCGCGATAGCTATGGAGAGGCGCCACGCGGCCCGCAACTACTCGCCCCTGCCGGTGGTCGCCGCGAGCGCGGAGGGCGCGTGGATCACAAGCGTCGACGGGCGCCGCTACCTCGACTGCCTCGCGGCGTACTCGGCGGTGAACTTCGGCCACCGCCACCCCGCGATCATGTCGACGGCTCACGCCCAGCTCGACGCCGTGACGCTGGTCAGTCGTGCGTTCCACTCCGACCGCCTCGGCCCGCTCTGCAAGGCGCTGGCCGAGCTGTGCCGCAAGGACATGGTGCTGCCGATGAACACCGGCGCCGAGGCCGTCGAGAGTGGCATCAAGGTGGCCCGCAAGTGGGGCACCGAGGTAAAAGGAATAGAGCCCGGCCGGGCCAACATCATCGTGGCGGACAACAACTTTCACGGCCGGACCATCAGCATCGTCAGCTTCTCGTCGGACCCCTCGGCCAGGAACGGCTTCGGCCCGTTCACGCCCGGCTTCCGGTCGATTCAGTTCGGCGACGCCGCCGCGCTCGCGCGAGCGATCGACGACGACACCGTCGCGGTGCTGCTCGAGCCGATCCAAGGCGAGGCCGGCGTCGTCGTGCCCCCGGACGACTACCTGCCGGCAGTGCGGGCGCTGTGTACCCAGCACAACGTGCTGATGATCGCCGACGAGGTCCAGTCCGGCCTCGCGCGCACCGGTCACACTTTCGCCTGCGACCACTGGGGCGTGGTGCCCGACGTGTATCTGCTCGGCAAGGCCCTTGGCGGTGGGGTGGTGCCGCTGTCGGCGGTGGTTGCCGACGAGGACGTGCTCGGCGTCCTGCGCCCGGGCGAGCACGGGTCGACGTTCGGCGGCAACCCGCTCGCCGCAGCTGTCGGCGCGACCGTGATCGAATTGCTCCAGACGGGCGAATTCCAGCGGCGCGCAAGGGAATTAGGTGCTCACCTGCACCAGCGACTGCGGGAGCTGACAGGCTTGGTAGCGGTGCGCGGCCTCGGCCTGTGGGCGGGAGTCGACATCGACCCGGCCTGCGGCACCGGCAAGGCCGTCAGCGGCATGCTCGCCCAGCGGGGCGTACTCGTCAAGGACACCCACGGCTCGACACTGCGGTTCGCACCGCCGCTGGTGATCACGGCAGTAGAGATCGATTGGGCGGTTGACCAGTTCGCCGCCGTTCTCACCGAGCTGCGCTCATAATCGGCTAGTCGCCGCGCGAGGAGAGCCCATGACCAGCCCGCCGATAGGCCTGACAGAACAGATGCTGAGGCGGCGGCCGGTCATCGGTGCGCCGGTGGCGCATGGCGCGTCGGATCACCTCGAGCGCAGCATCGGCACGTTCCAGCTCACCATGTTCGGCGTCGGCGCCACGGTCGGCACCGGTATCTTCTTCGTCCTGTCGCAGGCCGTCCCCGAAGCCGGCCCGGGTGTGGTGGTCTCATTCCTGATCGCCGGTCTCGCAGCCGGGCTGGCCGCACTCTGTTACGCCGAAATGGCCTCGGCCGTGCCAGTTTCCGGCTCGACCTACTCGTACGCCTACACCACGCTGGGCGAGTTCGTCGCGATGGGGGTCGCGGCGTGCCTCCTGCTGGAGTACGGGGTGTCGACGGCCGCGGTGGCGGTGGGTTGGAGCCAGTACCTGTCCAAGCTGCTCGACAACATCTTCCATGTGACGCTGACGCACGCCCTGTCGGCGGCGCCGTGGGACAAGGTTGATCCCGATGCGCCACACGGCTGGGTCAACCTGCCGGCCGTCGTCCTCGTCGCCATGTGCGCATTCCTGTTGATCCGCGGTGCAAGCGAGTCGGCCAGGGTGAACGCGGTCATGGTGGTGATCAAGCTCGGCGTGCTGCTGATGTTTGCGGCGATCGCGTTCACCGCGTTTCAGGCAGACCGTTTCGCCGACTTCGCCCCATTCGGCTTCGGCGGAATCGGGTTGGCCGCCGGCTCCATCTTCTTCTCCTACATCGGACTGGACGCCGTCTCGACCGCCGGTGACGAGGTGCGAGACCCTCAGCACACGATGCCGCGCGCGATCATCGCCGCTCTGCTGATCGTGACGAGCGTGTACGTCCTTGTCGCGGTCGCAGCCCTGGGTGCGCAGCCCTGGAGGGACTTCGAGGGGCAGCAGGCCGGCCTGGCGGTGATCCTGGACAACATCACCGGAAACATCGCGGGCAGCACCATTCTGGCTGCGGGGGCGGTGATTTCGATCTTCTCGGTGACGCTGGTGGTGATGTACGGCCAGACGCGCATCCTGTTTGCAATGGGCCGTGACGGGTTGCTGCCGTCGGTGTTCGCCAGGGTCAACCCCAGGACCATGACGCCGGTGTCCAACACCGTGATCGTCGCTGTCGTGGTGGCGATCCTCGCCGGGTTCCTGCCGCTGGACTATCTGGCGGACATGGTCTCCATCGGCACGCTGACCGCGTTCATCGTGGTGTCGATCGGCGTGATCATCCTGCGGGTCCGCGAACCGGATCTGCCGCGGGGCTTCAAGGTTCCGTTCTATCCGGTCACGCCGATCCTGTCGATTGCCGTCTGCGCCTACATCCTCTTCAGCTTGCGCTGGTACACCTGGATCGCGTTCAGCGCCTGGGTAGCGGTCGCGCTGCTCTTCTATCTGGTGTGGAGTCGCCACCACAGTGCCCTGAACGACGGCGGCGACCGCGTCGTCCCGGCCGCGGGCGTCGACGACGTCGAGGTCGTCGCGCCGCCGAAGGACCAATGATGACCGTCGTCGCCGGATATCTGGCGGGCAAGGGCGGTATCGCACCGCTGCACCTGGCGGTTGAGGCCGCCCGCACGCTGAAGACGTCGCTGACCGTCGCGACGATTGTGCCCAAGCCGTGGACGACGCCGTCGCCGGCGCGGATCGACGCCGAATATGCCCGGTGGGCAGAGCAATTGGCCGCTGACTCGGCTCGTGAGGCGCAGCGTCACCTCGGCGTGCTGCACCACGAACTGGAGGTGTCATACCACAAGTGGGCGCACAGGTCGGTGTCCGGCGGCCTGATCGAACTGGTCGAAGCGCTGAACGCCGACGTGCTGGTGCTCGGGTCATCCGCCAACGGCCAACTCGGCCAGGTGGTTGTCGGCTCGACGGCCGACAGGCTGCTGCACTCGTCGCCGATACCAGTGGCGATCAGCCCACGGGGATACCGCGGCTCGCGCAAGGGATCGCTAGCGCGCATCACCTGCGCGTATCCCGGCACACCCGAATCCGTTCACGTCGTGCAGCGAGTGTCCGAGCTCGCTAGGAGGCTCGACGTGCCGATGCGCGTCATCACGTTTGCGGTCCGCGGTCGCACGATGTTCCCGCCGGAGATCGGCCTGCACGCCGAAGACACCATCCTGGCCGCTTGGGCCGCGCACGCCCGAGAGTTGTTGGCGCAGTTGAAGACCGACGGCGTCATCGGCCAAGACGTTGTGCTGCAGGTGGTTACGGGCAACGACTGGAGCGAGGCGCTCGACGCGGCGGACTGGGAGGACGGCGAGCTGCTCGCGCTCGGCACCTCGCCCAGCGGCGGAATTGTGCGCGTGTTCCTGGGCTCTCGCGGAACCAAGATCGTGCGGCACAGCCCGGTACCGGTGCTGGTGCTGCCGGGCTGACCGCGCGAGCGCCACGGGATTAGTACTTCAGTGCACCCCGGTCAACGGGTATCTGTACACCCGAGAGCGTTGCGGACCCGTCGCCGGCGAGCCAGGCCACCACGTCGGAAACCTCCTCAGGCGCCATGAATTCGTTCCGGTGTCGCATGCCACCGTGGTCGGTGGGGTGCACCGGCATCGGCGAGAAACTGTGCAGGAAGCTCGGATGATTCTTGAACAGCTGCATCATCGCCTCGCGCTCGATCATGGGTGTGTCGATCGAGTAGGGGTGGATCGAGTTCACCCGGATGCCGAACTCACCCACCTCCAACGCCAGCGAATTCGTCAGCGCCACAAGGCCATGCTTGGACGCGGCGTAGTGGCCGTTGCCAGGCGTCGCCTTCAGCCCCGCCGACGAACTGACGATGACGATCGAGCCGCCGTTGCCCGCCTCGATCATCGCCGGCACCACCGCGCGGATGGTGCGCCAGGTGCCGGACAGGTTCACATCGATCACGGCGTCCCACTGCTCGTCGGACAACTCCCAGAGCCGGCCCCAGCTCAGCACGCCGGCATTGGCGACCACCACGTCCAGGCGCGCGAACTGCTCAACCCCGTCGGCCACGACCTGCCGCAGCGCAGTGCCGTCGCGGATGTCGACGTGACGCGCCAAGATCTTTCGGCCGGCTGCTTCTACGCCGCGCACGGTCTCGTCGAGCTCTTCGGGGGTGGCCAGCGGATAAGTGATCGACGGCCCGACCGGTCCGCAGATGTCGATGGCGATGATGTCGGCGCCCTCGTTCGCGAGCCGGATGGCATGTGCGCGGCCCTGCCCCCGCGCAGCCCCGGTGACGAAAGCGACGCGTCCCTCGAGTGATCCAGCCACGCACTCAGGCTAGCAGCGAAACTGGAACGTGTTCTAGCGGGGCTTGACCGCGATCAGCGAGACCGCGGCGAGGTTTTTGCGGTGCTTGCGGAACGTCGCGCGCATCCCTCGCACCCGGCTCCGGGCGTCGGCGTCACGCAGCACGTTGATGACGAACCGCAGCGTGCGCGCCGGGCCTTCGTCGGCGATCAGACGGCGGGGCTCCAGCAGCGCCATCGGGGCGAAAGACGTTGTGCTGACGTCGAATCCGACAGCAGTCAGCAACGCGGTCCACTCCGCTGCGGTTAACGGTCGCGCGTTGACTTTGATCGCGCGGGCGAGTGCCGTGCGAATATCGGTCTTGACCGAGTCGGCGACGCCGTCCGGTGCCAGCGCGAGCTCGTGGATCGCATACCGGCCGCCCGGGCGCAGCACGCGGAACGCCTCCGAGGCGATCTCGGCCTTGCGCGGGTCGGTCTGCATGGTCAGCATCGCCTCACCGATGACGACGTCGGCGCTCCAGTCGGGCAGGCCGGTCTCTGATGCATCGCCGCGGACCACATGGCCGTCGTCTCCCACCGCCCGACGGGTCAGCTCGACGGCGCGTTCGTCGGCCTCCACGCCGACGTAGCTGCGCGGGCGCCGGCCGAGAATGGACCGCGCGGTCTTGCCGAGTCCGGGCGCCAGCTCGACGACGTCCGCGTCGGTCACCGCCGCGTCGGTCAGCATTTTGTCGGTCAGCTCGCGGCCGCCCGGGCGCAGCACCCGCTTGCCGAGGCGCGCCAGCAGCCAGTGGCCAGGCAGATGCGCGGCATCGCGATCGGCCATCGGCAGCGTGCCGACATCACGGCTCGTATCGTGCGCCATCAATCCCACCTCCCGTCGATTAGGCAAGCCTAATGGGAATTGATCGGCGCGTCGTTGACGGGTTTGGGCCTGGTTGACGAGAGCCTGATCACCGAGCCGCTGGCCGGTGAGCACTGTGCAAGCCTTGGAATGCTGGTCGATTCCTA
>JBLNEK010000078.1:0-5308 GCA_050262635.1 Candidatus Sericytochromatia bacterium
CCACTCCGCCAGCAGCGCATGCTCACCGGCGGGCAACCGACGCCGCCACGACTCGCGCCGCTCCAACAACATCAACCGCTCCGGGTTCGACAGCGCGTCGGTGTCTAACGACTCAAGCTTCGACAACGCAGCATCCACCACGTCACAGGCCGTAACCGCCTCTTCGAAAGCGATCGAACTCATGTTCGAAAACATACCGCGGTGTGGCGACACCAACGGGCGGAAAATTCACAGCGCGGCTCACACACAGGCCGTTCACCGGAGTTATCCACAAACGCGATTTCATCCACAGCGGGCGGCCGGCGACGACGCCGCGCGACGATCATGTCGCACTCCATTCGTACCGTTCGGGCATGACGAATTGGATCATTACCGCCAGCCGCGACCACGTTTTAGAAGGAGTGCGTGGCCGCTTCACACAGGCCAATCACGGCAAGGCGAACATGCTGCGCCGAATGGCCAAGGGCGACTTGGTCGTCTTCTACTCCCCCAAGACCACACTTGACGGCGGGGAACCGCTTCAGGCGTTCACCGCGATCGGGCAGATTGCCGACGATGAGCCGTATCAGGTCGAGGTCTCACCCGAATTCGCGCCGTGGCGAAGAAACGTCGACTTCCTGCCCGTCAACGAAACGCCGATCCGGCCGCTAATCGACGGGTTGAACTTCGTCGAGGATAAGAAGCGGTGGGGTTACAGGTTCCGGTTCGGCGTGTTCAAGATCGACGACCATGACCTCGAGCTCATTCGAACCGCGATGACCGGCTGACCGGGCGTAGCGTCGCGACGGTGAGCAACCTGGACGCCGCGCCCGCCGAAGAGACGTGCACGGCATCTCCGCAGAGCGGCGTCGAGGTGCTCACCGCCCGCGACGTCCCGGTCGGCGGTCCACGGGCGATGCGGGTGCGCAGAACGTTGCCGCAGCGCCGGCGGTCGCTCATCGGCGCCTGGTGCTTCATCGACCACTACGGGCCGCACGACGTTCGCCGGTCGCCGGGAATGGTTGTGCCCCCGCATCCACACACCGGCCTCCAGACAGTGAGTTGGCTATTCAGCGGCGAGATCGAACACCGCGACAGCGGCGGCGTGCACGCCCTTGTCCGCCCCGGAGAGTTAAACCTGATGACGGCCGGCGCAGGCATCTGCCACTCCGAAGTGTCGACGGCGGCCACGACCGTGCTGCACGGCGTGCAACTCTGGGTTGCCCTCCCCGATTCCGCCCGGGAAGCCGAGAGGTGCTTCAGTCACTTTGTCCCGCAACCAGTTTCGAGTGGCGGAGTGGAGATGTGGGTGTTCCTCGGCGAACTGCAGGGCGTCAGCTCCCCCGTCCCCACGTTCACCCCGCTGCTGGGAGCGCAGCTCGTTCTGCAACCAACCACCGAGATCGAGCTCACCGTCGATCCGGAGTTCGAACACAGCGTGCTGCTCGACCAGGGCGACGTCGAGGTCGCGGGAGCACCACTCGTCGTGGGCGAGCTCGCGTGCCAGGGTGCAGGGCCGATCACGCTGCACATTCGCAACACCGGTTCGTCACCGGCCCGGGTGATGTTGTTGGGTGGCCGGCCTTTCACCGAAGACCTGGTGATGTGGTGGAACTTCGTCGGTCGAAGCCACGAGGACATCGTTTCCTACCGTCAATTGTGGGAATCCCATGACGATCGCTTCGGCGCGGTGGAGGGCTACACCGGCACACCCGGGCGTCTGTCCGCCCCTCCTCTGCCGAACACCCGGCTGACACCGCGCCCCGCCCCGAGCAGAAAGGACTGAGCGATGATCACCGACAAGACCGGCGCCGAGACCACCGTGACCACGGAGGCCGACCGCTTCACGATCAGCGTCGAAGGCCGTCCGGCGGGGTTCACCCAATTCGTCGACCGCGATGGTCAGCGCGTCTTCTTCCACACCGAGGTCGACGGCGACTTTGAGGGGCGTGGGCTCGGCACAATCGTCGTCGGTGAGGCCGTCGACGCCACCAGGGACGCCGGCCTGCATATCGTGCCGGTGTGCGAACTCGTCGCAAACTACCTCGATAACCATTCGGAGTTCAGCGACGTCGTCGACCCGCCGACACCCGAGATCGAGGAGTGGCTCAAGACCGCGAGCTGACATGACGCGAGTCTGACCTCGGCTCGAAAACGCCCGCGCGGGGTTCGCCGGACACGATAGGTTGAGCCCGATCCTCGGTGGGAGAGGGACGCTTGGCATCACATCGGCGCCTGCTATGGCTCATCGCCGTGCTTGCGGGTCTGGCAGCCGCGGTGCTCTACATGAGCGGCACCGCCGGCGCCGAGACCGGGTCGACGGCGGCGAGCGGCGGCGACACAAATAGTTCCGCATCCGCGCCGAGCTCGGCGTCGACGTCCACGAGGTCGGATACCGGTGAATCGACCAAACAGTCGGCCGATGCCACCACCGTCTCGACGACGAACTCCGCGACCCGTACGTCGTCGCTGGATTCCGCGATCACCCAGGCAAAGGATGCGAGATCGTCGGCGACACAGGCCCAGTCGGCACGTGAGACCTCCGATACGAGCGAAACCAGCGTGGCCGTGCGCTCCCCCGTAGTTCGCGCGTTCGCAATCGACACGACTCCGTCGGCGGCCCAGAAGAAGTCGGAGCCGCTCGAGTCCGTGACGGCTGCAGCCCCCGAAAAGCCGGAGCCGCAGCGTCAGCTCGCGGCGGCGGTTGTCGACGTGATGTCCGAACTCGGCTCTTCACCACAGCCGGAGCCGCCGGCGGCCGCGTCCCGTCAGGCCGTCGCCGAACCCGTCGTCACCACGGTCACCGTGAACGACGAACGCCTAGCCGAGGCTGCCGGCCGGGAAGCACTCGTCGCCACGAACTCGCCGCCCGCCGAGCCGACGGCCGCGGTCTCGGCGCCCTCGGATCCGACGACGTTCTTTACGCCGCAACCGGCGACCACCCCCACCGTGATCGACGGCGTCACCGTCGGCCACGCGACACTCGAGATCCCTTGCGGACCCGGCTACGACGTTCCGGCCGACTGGTACTTCCCCACCGGTCCCGACCCGCCGGACGGGGTCATCTGGCTACAGCACGGATTCCTGGCCCAGGGCCCGTGGTACAGCACGACCGCGGCGACGCTCGCCAAAAAGACCAACAGCATCGTTGTCGCCCCGTCGCTCACCTCGAATTTCCTTCAGTGCGACGGCTGTTGGCTCAACGGTGACCCCATGGAACGCGCCGTCGCCACCATGCTCAACGATTCCACCGCACTGACCGCCAGCGCCAGCGCCGCAGCCGGCCAACCCATCACCTTGCCCGACAAGCTGGTCTTGGTCGGTCACTCCGCGGGCGGCGGATTCGCCGTCGCAGTGGCCGGCTACCTCGCCGGCACGTCCGCTTTCGAGAACCTCGGCGGCGTAGTGATGTTCGACGGCGTCGCGCTCAACACCAGCATTTCGGCATCGCTGGAGAAGATCCGGGACTTGCCGGTGTATCAGATCTCGGCACCCAGCTACATCTGGGATAACTTCGGCTCGGGCACGGCGCAATTGATCGACGCCCGCCCGGGCAAGTTCGTCGGCTTCGAACTGGCCGGCGGCTCGCACGTGGACTCGATGCGCGGCAACACGATTATCGACTTCGCCGCGCAGCTGCTCACCGGCTTCTCGCCCCGAGGCAACTTCGAAGCCGTCGAAACACTCGCGACTGGCTGGATCAAAGACATGTACGACCCCGGTGGCCACGCCGGCATCTACGCCGAGGCCGGACAGACGATCAAGATCGGCAAGGCGACGGCCACCGCGCTGCCCACGCCTCCCACCTGGTTCACCCCGATAGAGCGGCTGATCCGCCACGTCGCTCTGGTCTTCGAGGAATTCTTCTTCGGTTTCACCAGCCATCACGCGGCGCCGGCCGTGCACGCTTAACGCCCGTTGCGCTCGCGATGCTTGCATCCCGGCCAGCAGCAGGGCCGGCGTTTGCCCTCTTCCAGCTCCTCCTGAGTGCGGCGGATGCGACGCTCCCGCGTGGTCTGTTGCTTTGCGTCCTCGACCCAGCAGATGAATTCGTTGCGCGCCAACGGCGTGATGTCTCGCCAGGCTGCGAGTGCGGTCGCATTGCCGGCAAGCGCCGCACCCAGATCTGCAGGCAGTTCGTGGACCACTCCACCGGGGAGGCTTCGGCTGCTCACGCGGTAAGGGTAGCCAAGTCTGACCCGACTCGATGAGATCGGTGGGCGAAGGGGGACTTGAACCCTCCTCAGAAATAGATATGACCTCTGTGAATACGAAAGTGCCTACCTGAAACGACGCGAAAGCACCCGAAACGACCTGCGGAAACGCATGGCGTTTTGACGGCGTCAATAGCTGCAGCGGGAATTGAGTACCTAGTTCCCTCCGAATGTCCGAGTCCGCGGCGACAGGTTTCCGTGCTGAACAACTTCTCACTTGCGCCGGACAATCTCATCACGCCCTCCGGCCGCAGCGATCGCCCACCTGAAGCGGCGGCACGCGGCTCCAGTCGATGTCGTGCAGTTCGTCGCGGCGACGCTCTGCTCGACTGTGACATCTGTCGACGCAAACTAGCTGACCGCGGCCGGGCCACGGGGCGCCGAGCTGCCTCGTGACTCGGTGGCCGTCATCAACCGAACAATCTCCTCCCGGTCGCCCGTGGAGGGAAGGCCCATGCCCGGTGTGTAGCCGTAGACCTCATGCAGCGGGGTGGAGGCGGTTCGGCCGCCCAGGATGTCGACCGACTCGGTACTGATCAACCCGGGATGCTCCACCCCGCAGACCTCGGCCACCTTGACCAGGTCGCGGCGTAGCGCCTTGATGTAGTTGGCGACCCGCACGGCTTTGCCCTCGGGCACCAAGCCGCGGGCCAGCCATGCGTTCTGGGTGGCGACACCGGTCGGACACGTATCGGTGTGACACTTCTGCGCCTGGACACATCCGATCGCGAGCATCGCTTCGCGGGCAACGTTGATCATGTCGCAGCCGAGCGCAAAACCAACGACCGCGTTGTCGGGCAGGCCGAGCTTGCCGCCGCCGATGAAGGTGACCTGTTCATGCAGACCCCGCTCGGCGAAGATGCGATACACCCGGGCGAAGCCGAGTTGGAAGGGCAGCGAAACGGTGTCGGTGAAGATCAACGGTGCCGCGCCGGTGCCTCCCTCGCCGCCGTCGATGGTCACGAAGTCCACGCCGCGGCCTGTCCGCGACATGAGATCGGTAAGCTCATACCAGAAATCGAGATCGCCGACTGCGGACTTGATTCCCACCGGCAGACCCGTCTCGGCGGCGAGCAGTTCCACCCAGTCGAGCAGGCTGTCGGTGTCGGAGAACT
>JBLNEK010000079.1:0-44761 GCA_050262635.1 Candidatus Sericytochromatia bacterium
GGGGGTCAGGGCATCATAGAGTCGGCCAGCGTCACAGCGGCCAGCGTCGCACCGGCAGGAACGGGGGTGCGCGCTCCAAGGCTCTGGAAGGTCGGCGATGAGCGCTTGCGCGAAGAGCAGAAGGCAGCGATGAGCGCTTGCGCGAAGAGCAGAAGGCAGCGATGAGCGCTTGCGCGAAGAGCAGAGGACACCGTCGCGGGTGAACAGCAAGCAGGCGGTGTCGCACGTCGGTGACTCCGCGGCTCCAGCGCCGATCTCCGTCGTACTGGCCGGCGGCGGCACCGCCGGCCACGTAGAACCGGCGATGGCCGTCGCCGACGCGCTGACCGCCCTCGACCCGGGGGTGCGGATCACCGCGCTCGGCACCGCCCGCGGGCTCGAGACCCGTCTGGTCCCCGAGCGCGGGTACCACCTCGAGCTGATCACCCCGGTCCCGCTGCCGCGCAAGCTCAACCGCGACCTCATGCGTCTACCGCTGCGCGTACGGCAAGCCGTTCGCGAAACCCGCACCGTCCTTGGCGACGTACACGCGGACGTCATCGTCGGCTTCGGCGGCTACGTTGCACTGCCGGCGTATCTCGCTGCGCGCCGCGCCAAGGTCCCCGTGGTGATCCATGAGGCCAACGCGAGCGCGGGCCTGGCCAACCGCGTCGGCGCGCGGCGGGCGTGGCGCGTGTTGTCGGCGGTGCCGGACTCCGGGCTGCGCGGCGCAGAGGTCGTCGGCGTGCCGGTGCGCTCGGCGATCACCAGCCTGGATCGCATGGCCGTACGTGCGCAGGCCCGCAAGTTCTTCGGCTTCGACGACGACGCGCTGGTGCTGCTGGTCTTCGGCGGCTCGCAGGGCGCTGTGTCGATTAACCGCGCTGTCTCTCCCGCCGCGAAACAGCTTGCAAAACAAGGCATTTCGGTGCTGCATGCGCACGGGCCGAAGAACCGTCTGGACCTTCCGGAGCCAGAGCCCGGCGATCCGCCCTACGTCGCGGTACCGTATCTGGACCGAATGGACCTGGCCTACGCGGCCGCGGACCTGGCCATCTGCCGCTCGGGTGCGATGACGGTGGCCGAAGTCTCAGCGGTGGGCCTTCCGGCGGTCTACGTCCCCCTGCCGATCGGCAACGGCGAACAGCGCCTCAACGCGCTGCCGGTCGTCAACGCCGGCGGCGGCCTGTTGGTGGACGACGAGGACCTCACCCCCGACTTCGTCGCGCACACCGTCGCGGATTTGCTCATCGACGCACCCAGGCTCGCCGCGATGACGACGGCCGCGGCGCTCGTCGGCCACCGCGACGCCGCCCAGCGGGTCGCGCAAGTCGCGCTCGATGTCGCGCGGGAGAACCGCCGATGACCGCGCAGCCGCTGCCACCCGAGCTGGCCCGCGTGCACATGGTCGGCATAGGGGGAGCCGGCATGTCCGGCATCGCCCGCATCCTGCTCGACCGCGGTGCGCAGGTCTCCGGTTCCGACGCCAAGGAGTCCCGCGCGGTGCTCGCGCTGCGCGCGCGCGGCGCCGAGGTACGCGTCGGGCACGACCCGTCGTCGCTGGACCTGCTGCCTGGCGGACCAACCGCCGTGATCACTACCCACGCGGCGATCCCGAAGGACAACCCGGAACTGGTCGAGGCCCGCCGTCGCGGCATCCCCGTCCTGCTGCGGCCCCGGGTGCTGGCGATGCTGATGGCCGGCTACCGCACGCTGGCCGTGTCCGGCACCCACGGCAAGACCACCACGACGTCGATGCTCATCGTCGCTCTGCAGCACTGCGGCCTCGACCCGTCGTTCGCGGTCGGCGGCGACCTCGGCGAGGCCGGAACCAACGCACACCACGGCAGCGGCGATTACTTCGTCGCCGAAGCCGACGAGAGCGACGGTTCGCTTCTCGAGTACGCGCCCGACGTCGCCGTGGTCACCAACATCGACGTCGACCACCTGGACTTCTTCGGCAGCCGAGAGGCCTACACCGCGGTGTTCGACGAGTTCGCGAAACGGGTGAGGGCCGGTGGCGCGCTAGTGGCCTGCGTCGACGACCCCGGTGCGGCGGCGCTTGTCGAGCGCGCGGCGCAGCGGGGGACCAGGGTGCTGGCCTATGGCAGCGACGCGGAAGCGGAACTGGCCGGGCGACTGTTGAGCTGGGACCAGCAGGGCACCGGGGCGGTCGCGCAGGTTCGATTGGCCGGTGAGCCGCGGCCGCGCGTGATGCGGCTGTCGGTGCCGGGCCGACACATGGCCCTCAATGCGCTGGGGGCACTGCTGGGGGCCATCGAGGCGGGCGCCGAACCGGAG
The DNA here is from genome assembly GCA_050262635.1 of Candidatus Sericytochromatia bacterium. Lineage (GTDB taxonomy): Bacteria > Actinomycetota > Actinomycetes > Mycobacteriales > Mycobacteriaceae > Mycobacterium. The sequence continues at coordinate 2,281 of JBLNEK010000079.1, forward strand.
TGCGTGCTCGACGGGTTGGCAGGCTTCGAAGGGGTGCGCCGGCGGTTCGACCTCGTCGGCGTCGCCGACTCGGTTCGGGTGTACGACGACTACGCGCACCATCCGACCGAGATCCGCGCGACGCTGACAGCGGTGCGCACGCTGATCGAGGAGGCGCCCGAGCGCAGCGGCCGCGCGATCGCGGTGTTTCAGCCCCACTTGTATTCGCGCACAGAGGTTTTCGCGCGGGACTTCGGCGATGCGCTGGACAGCGCCGACCTGGTCTTCGTTCTCGACGTCTACGGCGCGCGCGAACAGCCGATGGCCGGGGTGAGCGGCGCGCTGGTCGCCGAGCACGTTAGCGTCCCCGTGGTCTACCTGCCCGACTTCTCCGCGGTGCCCGACCGGGTCGCCGAAATCGCGGCGCCCGGAGACGTGGTGGTGACGATGGGCGCCGGCGACATCACGATGCTCGGCCCCGAAATCCTGACCTCGCTGCAGATCAAGGCCAACCGCAGCGCACCCGGCGGCTCGGGGGTGATCCGCCGATGACCGACCCGGTGCCCGGCGAAGTGCAGGCCGAATCCCAGGAGCAAGAACCCCCTCATGAACCTGAAGTGTTCGAGGGCCCGCGCCGGCGCGCCCGCCGCGAGCGCGAGGCACGCCGGGCCGCCGCGTCGCGAGCCCGGGCGATCGAAGAAGCCCGCCGCGAGGCCAAGCGCAAGGCCACCGCGGCGGTCACCGCGCCGAAACCTGTTCGCAAAGGCGTGGTCCGCGGGCTGAAGGTGCTGATCTGGGCGGTCGTGGCGGCGATCGTTTCGGTGTGCCTGGGCCTGGTGCTCTACTTCACGCCGCTCATGTCGATGCGCAACCTCGTGATCGAGGGGCTCGAGGCGATTCCGCGCGACGAGGTGGTCGCTGCGGTCGCGGTGCGTCCCGGCACGCCGCTGCTGCAGATCGACACAAACCAGGTCGCCAACCGGATCGCGGGCATCAGCCGGGTGGCCTCGGTGCGGGTGCAACGCGAGTACCCGTCGTCGCTGCGCGTCACCGTCGAAGAGCGAATTCCGGTCGCCGTCAGAGACATGCCCGACGGCACGCACCTGTTCGACCGCCTCGGCGTCGACTTCGCCACCGCGCCGCCGCCGCCCGGCGTCCCGTACCTCGACGTCGAGAACCCTGGCCCTAGAGATCCTCCCACCAAGGCGGCGCTCGAGGTGCTGACGGCCCTGCGCCCCGAAGTGGCCGGCCAGGTCGGCCGCATCGCGGCACCATCGGTCGCGTCGATCACGCTCACCCTTGCCGACGGGCGCGTGGTGATCTGGGGGACCACCGAGCGCACCGACGAGAAGGCCGAGAAGCTGGCGGCGCTGCTGACCCGCCCGGGGCACACCTACGACGTGTCGAGCCCCGACCTGCCGACCGTCAAATAATTTCCGCGTTTTCTCCGGCGCGCCTGCACTGATCGCGCGCGACCCGGCCATACCGTTCGTGTTGCGCGGAACTACTTGACATAACTCTAAGCCTATGGTTGAGGTTGAGGGTTTTACCAGGAAGGCGATCGATGACCCCTCCGCACAACTACCTCGCCGTCATCAAAGTCGTCGGCATCGGCGGCGGCGGCGTGAACGCCGTGAACCGGATGATCGAGCAAGGGCTCAAGGGCGTGGAGTTCATTGCCATCAACACCGACGCGCAGGCGCTGCTGATGAGCGACGCCGACGTCAAACTCGACGTCGGTCGTGACTCCACCCGCGGCCTGGGCGCCGGCGCAGATCCCGAGGTCGGCCGTAAGGCCGCCGAGGACGCCAAGGACGAGATCGAAGAGCTGTTGCGCGGTGCCGACATGGTGTTCGTCACCGCGGGCGAGGGCGGCGGCACCGGCACCGGCGGCGCGCCCGTCGTCGCCAGCATCGCCCGCAAGCTCGGCGCGCTGACCGTTGGCGTCGTCACCCGGCCCTTCTCGTTCGAGGGCAAGCGCCGCGGATCCCAGGCCGAGCTCGGTATCGCCGCGCTACGGGAGAGCTGCGACACGCTGATCGTGATCCCCAACGACCGGCTGCTGCAGATGGGCGACGCGCACGTGTCGCTGATGGACGCGTTCCGCAGCGCCGACGAGGTACTGCTCAACGGCGTGCAGGGCATCACCGACCTGATCACCACACCCGGCCTGATCAACGTCGACTTCGCCGACGTCAAGGGCATCATGAGCGGCGCCGGTACCGCGTTGATGGGCATCGGGTCGGCCCGCGGAGACGGCCGCGCGCTGAAAGCCGCTGAGATAGCGATCAATTCGCCACTGCTCGAGGCGTCGATGGAAGGCGCCCAGGGCGTGCTGATGTCGATCGCCGGCGGTAGCGACCTCGGGCTCTTCGAGATCAACGAGGCCGCGTCGCTGGTGCAGGAGGCCGCGCATCCGGACGCGAACATCATCTTCGGCACGGTCATCGACGACTCGCTGGGCGACGAGGTGCGCGTCACCGTGATCGCGGCCGGCTTCGATGCGACAAGCGCCAGGCACGCCAAGCCTGTCGTCGGCACCGCTGCCGCCACGGTCGCCCCGGGCACTGCCGGGAAAGTGACGTCGACGCTCTTCGAGCCGGCTGATGCGGCGAGCGTGCCGGTGCACACCAACGGCTCGACGGTGCGCATCGGCGGCGACGGCGGTGGTATCGACGACGACGACGTGGACGTGCCGCCGTTCATGCGCCGGTAAATACTGGACCGCGTGACCGTTCGGATTCGGCGCGTGACCACCACGCGCGCCGGCGGCGTCTCCAAGCCGCCGTTCGACACGTTCAACCTCGGCGACCACGTCGGCGACGAACCCGAAGCGGTGGCGGCCAACCGCAAGCGCCTGGCCGCCACGATCGGCCTCGACGAGGACCACGTGATCTGGATGAACCAGGTGCACGGTGACCACGTGGTGAGGGTCGACGGTCCCCGCGACACAGCCGTCGATGCCGCGGACGCGTTGGTGACGACGACGCCGCGGCTTGCGCTCGCGGTGATCACCGCCGACTGCGTGCCGGTGCTTATGGCCGATGCCCGGGCCGGAGTGGTAGGCGCGGTGCACGCCGGGCGGGTCGGCGCGCAGCACGGGGTGGTGGCGCGCACGCTCGAGGCCATGCAGGCCGCCGGCGCGCACGCCGACGACGTGTCGGTGCTGCTCGGCCCCGCGGTCAGCGGCCCCAACTACGAAGTGCCCGAGCAGATGGCGGCCGAGGTCGAAGCGGCGTTGCCGGGCAGCCGGACCACCAGCCGGCGCGGGACCGCCGCACTGGACCTGCGGGCCGGAATCGCCCGTCAATTAACAACTTTGGGCGTGGGTGCCATCGACATCGACCCGCGCTGCACGGTCGAGGACCCGCGTTTGTTCAGCCACCGCAGGGATGCGCCGACGGGACGGCTGGCGTCGCTCATATGGATGGAATGAAGCGCGAAGAGCAACTGGCGGCCGATGAGCGCTTGCGCGAAGAGCAACTGGCGGAATCTTTGGCGGCGCTGCGCGCACGAATTGCAGACGCTGCCGCGGCCGCGGGCCGCAATCCCGAAGAAATCGAACTGTTGCCCGTGACGAAATTCTTTCCGGGCTCGGATGTCGCAATTCTGTACGAACTCGGCTGCCGTTCTTTTGGCGAGTCTCGTGAACAAGAAGCCGCAGCGAAATCCGCGGAAGTGTCCGCGCTAGTTGGCAATTCGATCCAATGGCACATGGTGGGACATATTCAGCGAAACAAGGCGCGCTCCGTCGCCATGTGGGCATCGGCGGCCCATTCCGTCGACAGCACCCGACTGGTTGGGGCACTCGATCGCGCCGTCGTCGCCGCGCTCACCGGCGGCCGGCGCACGCAGCCTCTCGACGTGTACGTGCAGGTCAGCCTCGACGGCGATCCGACCCGAGGCGGGGTGGACGTGAGTAGCCCCGCGGCGGTAGACGAGGTCTGCGACCGGGTCGCCGCAGCCGGCGGGCTGTCATTGGTCGGGTTGATGGCCATTCCGCCGCTGGACTCCGACGCGGACCAGGCGTTCGAGCGATTACGGCAGGAGCACCTGCGGGTGCTCGCGAGCCATCCCGAAGCGGCTCGATTGTCGGCGGGCATGTCAGACGACCTGGAAGCCGCGATCAAACATGGGTCAACGTGTGTGCGTGTCGGTACCGCGTTGTTGGGACCAAGGCCTCTATCGTCACCTGCAGTAGTCACTCCTGTCACATCAACATCAAGCAGTCATCAAGCACCGAACTCCCGAAGGGGTCACCGATGAGTACGCTGCACAAGGTCAAGGCCTACTTCGGCATGGCGCCGATGGAGGACTACGACGACGAGTACTACGACGACGACGAGCCCACTGGCGGGCGCGGCCGCGGCTATCGCCGCTCCCATCCAGACGACGGCTACGACCGCCCGGGTCGCCGCTATGACGGCCGCGACCGCGATTACGACGACCGTGACCCCGACGACTACGAGCCCGGCTATCGCCGCGGCTACGACGAGCCGCGGTTCCGTCCTCGTGAGTACGAGCGCCCCGAGCTGAGCCGGCCTCGGTTCGGGTCCTTGCGCGGGGCCACTCGCGGCTCGCTGGCGATGGACCCGCGCCGGATGGCGGCGCTGTTCGAAGAGGGCAGCCCGCTGAACAAGATCACCACGCTGCGCCCGAAGGACTACAGCGAGGCCCGCACCATCGGCGAGCGCTTCCGCGACGGCACGCCGGTGATCATCGACCTGGTCACAATGGACAACGCCGACGCCAAGCGGTTGGTGGACTTCGCGGCCGGCCTGGCGTTCGCGCTGCGCGGGTCGTTCGACAAGGTGGCCACCAAGGTGTTCCTGCTGTCCCCGTCCGACATCGACGTCAGCGCCGAGGAGCGCCGCCGCATCGCCGAAGCCGGGTTCTACGCCTACCAGTGATCACTCGTCGCACTCGGTAGGCTGGCAACACCCCCGTGTCCGGGGTGTTGTCGTCTACATGACTAGTGAGGTCGAGCCAGTTGCGGCTGTTCTTCGATATCTTGGGCTTCGCGCTGTTCGTTTTCTGGCTGCTTCTGATCGCCCGCGTGGTGATCGAGTTCATCCGTTCGTTCAGCCGGGACTGGCGGCCGCGGGGCATCACCGTGGTGATTCTGGAGATCATCCTGACGCTCACCGACCCGCCCGTTAAGTTGTTGCGGCGCATCATTCCTCAGCTGACAATCGGCGCCGTCCGCTTCGACCTGTCGATCATGGTTTTGCTTTTGGTGGCGTTCATCGGTATGCAAGTCGCGTGGAAGTACGGCACGACGACGCTTTAATCGCCGATGATTGAAATTACTTCTTAATTATCCTGCTGAGCGGCGACCGGCGGTTCTGGTGTGACAGGATGGACGCCAGTTACGTACGGGCACCCACCACGGTTTACACTCCTACATCAGCTTCGACCGTCAAGAACTCGAGGGGGCAGAAAATGCCGCTAACTCCCGCCGACGTCCACAACGTCGCGTTCAGCAAGCCGCCGATCGGAAAGCGCGGCTACAACGAGGACGAGGTGGATGCGTTCCTCGATCTCGTTGAAGCCGAGCTTACGCGACTGATCGAAGAGAACACCGATCTTCGTCAGCGCGTCGGTGAGCTCGAGCAAGAGCTTGGCGGCGCCCGGTCGGGCATCGGCGGCGCGCCCACCGCTGCCATCCCGGTGTACGAGCAGCCCGCCGAGCAGCCACAACAGCAGCCCGTCTACGAGGCTCCGCCCGCGCCGGTGCAGGCGCCCGGCCCCGTGGACGAGGAGTCGCATCTCAAGGCGGCCCGGGTGCTCGCACTCGCGCAGGACACCGCCGACCGGCTGACCGGCACCGCCAAGGCCGAGGCCGACAAGCTGCTTGCCGACGCCCGCGCCAACGCGGACTCGATCCTGTCCGAGGCCAGGCACACCGCCGAGACCACGGTCAACGACGCGCGCCAGCGCGCCGACGCGATGCTCGCCGACGCGCAGATGCGCTCGGAGACCCAGCTGCGTCAAGCCCAGGAGAAGGCCGACGCCCTGCAGGCCGACGCCGAGCGTAAGCACTCGGAGATCATGGGCACCATTAATCAGCAACGCACGGTGCTGGAGGGTCGCCTCGAGCAGCTCCGTACCTTCGAGCGCGAATACCGCACCCGGCTCAAGACCTATCTGGAGTCACAGCTCGAAGAGCTCGGCCAGCGGGGCTCGGCTGCCCCCGTCGATTCCAGCGCCGGCAGCGAGAGCGGCGCGTTCAACCAGTACAACAGGGGCAACAACTAGCCAAGGCTGATCATGCTGATCGTCGCACTGGTGATGGCCGTGATCGGCCTCGCGGCGTTGGTGACCGCGGTGGTCACCAGCAACGAGATCATCGCCTGGGTCTGCATTGGCGCGAGCGTGATCGGGGTTGTCCTGCTGATCATCGACGCGGTGCGGGAGCGGCAGAGGCGCGACGGCGTGCCGGCCGACGAGTCAGCGGCAGTGGAAGAAGAGCCGCAAGCATCAGAAGAGCCGGCGGACGAGCAGTTCGACGCCGAGTATCCCGAGGAAGAACCCGAGGAAAAGCCGGCCGAGAAGCCCACCGAATCCTGATCTCAACGGGTCGGGGTTCCGAGCAGCGTGCGCACCTCGTCGTCTGACGTCTGGCGGAAGTCGCAGTAGTACTCACCGACCGCCATGAAGGACGGCGGCGCCCATACGGAGACCACGTCGTCGGCCACCTCGGCGACGTGGCGGCACGCAGACGGCGGCGCCACCGGGACGGCGACGACGATCTTCGCCGGGCCCGCCGCGCGGGTCGCCTGGACGGCCGCGCGCATGCTGGCACCGGTCGCGATCCCATCGTCGACCAGGATCACCGTCTTTCCGGCGAGCTCGATCCGTGACCGCCCACGCCGGTACGCCTCCTCGCGCCGGACCACCTCAGCGGCTTCCTTGTCGATCACTCGCGCCAGCTGCTCGTCGCTGATCCGCAGGCTGCGCACCACGTCGTCGTTGAGCACCACGAGCCCGCCGCTCGCGATCGCACCGACTGCCAGCTCCTCCCAGCGCGGCGCGCCGAGCTTGCGGACCACGAACACGTCCAGCGGCGCGTGCAGCGCGGCCGCCACTTCCCACGCGACGGGCACACCGCCGCGCGGAAGGCCGAGGACCAGCAGGTCAGGACCGTCGCGGTACGCAGCCAGCGCGTCGGCGAGAACAACGCCGGCATCCCGGCGGTCGGTGAACGTGCCTGCTCGCATAGCGCTCCTCCGCGTCTTAGTGTCCTCCAATCCGAAGGCCCATCGGCAACGAATTCCAGACATGGGCATCGACTACTCGACCGTGATCCCTCACCCGCAATCCGAAGTGTTCATATGGCACACCATGCCCGGCGCGATGCCGCGGCTCATGCCGCCGTGGCAACCGCTGAGGGTGATCTCGGAAACCGACTCGCTGGAAGACGGGCGGGCGGTGTTGGGCCTGCCCGGCGGGTTGCACTGGGTCGCCCAGCATGATCCGTCGGGCTACGTGGCGGGCCGCCGGTTCGTCGACAAGCTGTCGATCGGCGGTTGGCGGCACACTCACGAATTTGGCTATGCCGGCCCGGGCAAGACCAGGATGCGCGACCACGTCGAAACCCCTGTTCCCGCAGCCGCATTGCGTTCGATGTTCGTCTATCGGCATCACCAGCTTGCCGACGACCTGGCCGCCCATCGGCTGGCGTCCGAGCACGGGACCGGCCCGCTCGTGGTCGCGATCAGCGGCGCGTCGGGACTGGTCGGCTCAGCGCTGTCGGCGTTCCTGACCAGCGGGGGTCACCGGGTGATCCGGCTGGTGCGCCGACTGGCCCGCACTCCCGACGAACGGTACTGGGATCCTGAGAACCCGGCGTCCGACCTGCTCAACGGCGTGGACGCGGTGATCCACCTCGCGGGCGCGTCGATCGCCGGGCGGTTCACGTCGGCCCACAAGCGCGACATCCGCGACAGCCGCGTCGAACCGACGCGCCGGCTGGCGAAGGTTGCGGCCCATGCTGACGGCGGACCGTCGGTGTTCGTCACCGCGTCGGCCATCGGTTACTACGGGTTCGATCGGGGCGACGAGGTGCTGACTGAGCACAGCGCGCGTGGCGACGGGCTTCTCGCCGACGTCGTCGCCGACTGGGAGGCCGCGGCAGCTCCGGCCGAGAGCGCAGGCCTGCGCGTGGTCGCGGTGCGTACCGGGATCGTCCAGGCCGCCAGGGGCGGCACTCTGCGGCTGCTACGGCCCTTGTTCGCCGCCGGCCTCGGCGGGCGGCTGGGCAGCGGCCGGCAGTGGCTGTCGTGGATCAGCATCGACGACTTGGTGGACGTCTACCACCGGGCGCTGTGGGATGACAGGCTGGTGGGGGCGGTGAACGCTGTTGGCCCGCAGCCAGTTCGGAACAGCGAGTACACAAAGACGCTGGCCGGCGTGCTGCATCGGCCGGCGCTGCTGCCGGTGCCGGGGTTCGGGCCGCGGCTGCTGCTCGGGGCAGACGGCGTCCGTGAACTCGCCGAGGCCAACCAGCGCGTGACGCCCGACCGGCTGCTCGACGTCGGCCACCGGTTCCGTCAGCCCAGCGTCAGCGACGCCCTGCGGCATCAACTCGGTCGATGAAACCTCGCAACAGCTGATGCACGCGGCGGCGGGCGTCAGCCGCGACTTCCCTTGTCCGCATGCGTAATTCGTGCTCGTCGAGACCCACTTGCGCGATGTCACCCTCCATGTCGTCGGCGATCCAGCGCTCCAACAGCGCCTGGTCGAGCTCGGGGTGAAACTGCAACGCCAGGCTGCGACCGAGCACGAACGCCTGGGACGCCGCAGGGGTACGCGCTATCTCGGTCGCGCCGGGCGGCACCGTCCAGCAGTCGAAGTGCCACTGGAACCACGGGCCCGGCGGGACGAGCGCGGAATCGTCGGTGTGGTGGTCTATCCAGCCGAGTTCCGTTGTTGCCGAACGGGTTACGCTACCGCCGTGAGCTGCGGCTAGAAGTTGGCCGCCGAAACATACGCCCAACGTCGCGACACCGGCCGCGTGCGCGGCGCGGAGCATGCGAATTTCAGCGCCGACCCAGCAGTCCAACAACGTCGCGTCGTACACCGGCCAGCGCGCCCCCAACGGCACGACGACGTCGTAGTCCTGCGGGTCGGGGAACGTGACGTCGAGGGCCGGATCGTCCACTCGCGACGGGGGCACCACGTCGAACGTGTGCACGTCGAATCCGTTCGCCGCGAACGCATCTTCCAGCATTCCGGCAGTCGCGATCGGATCGTTGACGATGAACAGCACCGCGCGCGCCACGGGGATCTAGCCTATGGCGCGCCGTACAGGAGTAGCGTGCGGGCCATGACGTCAGACGTGTGGGTTCTCGGCGGCTACCAGACCGACTTCGCGCGAAACTTCACCCGCGAAGGGCTCGACTTCGCCGATCTGACCGATGAGGTGGTGCGGCGCACGCTCGAATCGGCTGGGACCAGCGATGTCGAAGTAGTCCACGTCGGCAACGCATTCGGCGAGTTGTTTGCCGGACAGGGCCATCTCGGCGCGATGCCGGCAACCGTCTGCCCCGATTTGTGGGGCGTCCCGGCGATACGGCACGAGGCGGCGTGCGCGTCCGGCAGTGCTGCGGTGCTGTCCGCAATCGCCGACCTGCGCTCCGGCGCGTACTCGTCAGCACTTGTGGTCGGGGTCGAATTGGAGAAGACGGTGCCGGGGGACACGGCGACGCGCTACCTCGGGGCGGCCGCGTGGATCGGGCACGAGGGGGACAGTGCGAAGTACATGTGGCCGTTCATGTTCAGTGAGGTGGCCGACGAATACGACCGCCGGTACGGCCTTGACGAGGCCTATCTGCGGGCGATCGCCGAGCTGAACTTCGAGAATGCCCGCAAGAACCCGAACGCTCAGACCCGCGACTGGCAGATACCAGGCCTTTCAGCAGCCGATGACAACCCGGTGATCGAGGGCCGGTTGCGCCGGTACGACTGCAGCCAGGTCACCGACGGCGGCGCCGGGATGGTGCTGGTATCTGACGAGTACCTCCGCGCGCATCCGTCCGCCCGGCCGGCAGCGCGGATCCTCGGCTGGGGTCATCAGACGGTGGGGCTGGGGCTGCGCCAGAAGCTGGACCGATCCGCCGACGACCCGTATGTGCTGCCGCATGTGCGGACGACGGTGCAGGACGCGCTCGCGCGGGCGGCGGTGACTCTCGACAACGTCGACGGGTTCGAAGTGCACGACTGCTTCACGCCCAGCGAGTACCTTGCGATCGACCACATCGGGCTGACGCCGCCGGGCCAGTCGTGGCAGGCGGTCGATAACGGAGACATCCGCATTGGCGGCCGGCTGCCGATCAATCCCAGCGGCGGCCTGATCGGTGGCGGACATCCCGTGGGCGCGACGGGGATTCGGATGCTGGTCGACGCGACTCGGCAGGTCAGTGACTGCGCGGGCGACTACCAGGTGGAGGGTGCGCGAATGTTCGGCACGCTCAACATCGGTGGAAGTACCGCGACCGCAATCAGTTTCGTGGTGGGAGCCGTTGATGGACGTTGAGGTTGTCGGGAAGTTTCTGTCCACGCTCCCGGAGGACGATGACCACCCCTACCGCACCGGACCGTGGCGCCCGCAGACGACGGAATGGCGGGCCGACAATCTGTCGGTGGTCGTGGGGGAGATTCCCGGCGACCTCGACGGGGTGTATTTGCGCAACACCGAGAACCCATTGCATCCGGCGTTGAAGTTCTACCATCCGTTCGACGGGGACGGGATGATCCACGTGGTCGGGTTCCGGGACGGAGAAGCGTTCTACCGCAATAAGTTTATCCGTACCGAGGGCTTCCTGGCCGAGAACGAGGCGGCTCGGGCGTTGTGGGCCGGGCTGGCGGAGTCGCCGAAGCTCTCAGAGCGGGACGGATGGGGCGCGCGCGCTCGGATGAAAGATGCGTCGAGCACCGACGTGATCGTGCATCGCGGCACGGCATTGACGTCCTTCTACCAATGTGGCGACCTGTACCGGGTCGATCCGTATTCGGCGGAAACACTCGGCAAGGAAACGTGGAAGGGGCGGTTCCCGTTCGACTGGGGAGTGTCGGCGCATCCGAAGGTGGATCTGGCGACCGGCGAGTTGCTGTTCTTCAACTACAGCAAGAAGGCGCCGTACATGCATTACGGCGTGGTGGACGAGTCCGGCTCGCTGGTGCATTATGTCGACGTCGACCTGCCCGGGCCGAGGCTGCCGCACGACATGGCGTTCACGCGAAACTATGCCATCCTGAACGACTTTCCGCTGTTCTGGGATCCGGAGCTGTTGAAGAAGGACGTACATGCCGCCCGGTTCCATCGCGACATTCCGTCGCGGTTCGCGGTGATTCCACGGCGTGGCCACGAAGTGCGCTGGTTCGAGGCGGAGCCGACGTACGTGCTGCACTTCGTCAACGCATATGAGGACGGCGACGAGATCGTGCTCGACGGGTTCTTCCAGGGCGACCCCGACCCGGCCGACAACGGTATGGGGGACAAGTGGCAGCGCGCGTTCAGGTTCCTGGCGTTGGACCGCATGCAAGCGCGGTTGCACCGCTGGCGGCTGAACCTCGCGACAGGTGGGGTCTCCGAAGAAAGCTTGTCCGACAACATCACTGAGTTCGGGATGATAAACGCCGGATTCGCGGGCGAGCCGTACCGGTACACGTATGCCGCTACCGGCAAGCCATCGTGGTTCCTGTTCGACGGCCTCGTCAAGCATGACTTGATCGGCGGTTCTGAAGAGCGATACGCCTTCGGCGAAGGGGTCTACGGCAGCGAAACCGCGATGGCGCCACGAGTCGGCAGCACGGCCGAGGACGACGGCTATCTGGTCACGCTGACTACCGACATGAACGCCGACGCCTCGTACTGCCTGGTGTTCGACGCCCGCCGGGTCGGCGACGGACCGGTATGCAAACTCCAACTGCCCGAACGTATTTCGAGCGGAACGCACTCCACCTGGGTCGCCGGCTCCGAGCTACGCCGCTGGCGCAGCTAGCTTCAGAACGGCGGCGGGTCGTCGTCGAAGTCGTTGTTGGGCTTGATCTCCCAGTTGTCAACGGTTTCTCGCTGGTCTTCGGGTGGGGGTTTGTTGCAGCGCGCGGCGGCTGCGGCGGCGTAATCGACGTTTTCGGCGGCGGGTCAGGGCGCGTTGTTCTTTGATGTCTTGGGCGCGTGCCCTGCGGTGGGGCTGTAGTGGGGGTACGGGGGCGGTGGTGGTGTTGACGGCGGGAAAGAAGAGGCGGCTGGCGGGCAGGGTCTTGTAGGTCCGCCCGCTCGGCAATGTCGTGATAGGGGCCGATCATCTGATCCGGTCGACGAGAACGGGATTTAGGCGGCGTCTAGGTGCAGTCCAGCGTCACGTCGACCGTCTTGCTGACAACGATGGTGTTCACTCCGCCGGCTCCCTCATGCGACCGGGTCGTGTAGGTGGTCGTATTCGGGTTACGGACGTCGGTCACTTTGCATTGATCGAACGGGCCGGCACCGACCCGGGTGATTGTCACTGTGTACCCCTCGCTCTGCAACTGGGCGATGGTACCGGCCGCACCCCTGTCGGCCATCCAGCTAAAGCCGTTCTCTTCATCCGCCAGGCAGCGAACTGCTGTGCCGTCGCTAGTTGTCGCGGTGTGGTTAAGCTCAGTACTCGAACATGGGGAGCCGACCGCGGGTGGAGCATCATCAGCACTCGCGGGCGCAGCAACCGCTATCGCCGCAACTAGGGTGACGGCTGCGATGGTCATGATCCTCATAACGGGTGATCGTATGCCGCCGAGAACCCCGTCACTCGGTTTGGGTCAAACGACATCTCCCGCTCTGCTGTTAAGCCACAGACACATCGCGGTATTTCGCTCTGGGTGTGAACACCAAGCCAAAGCCCGTGTTGCTTCGGCTGCCTGGTTGAAGGGGTGATCCCCTCGGGGGTGGCGCCCGTCGAGGGATCGTCAAAGCAACCAAGCTAGAGGCGCAGGCCCGCGGGGTTCAGCCGGTCAGACGCACCCGACAGTGGTGAACCACGCCCGTGGTGCGACGTTTGTCGCGTAAGCGCCGCCGTGAGTGACAAACGTCGACTGTTGGCTCCTGGTCGATTGGGACTTTCGCCACTAGCCGCGCGGACCGTTGGCGTAGTTAGCTCTGTTGGCTGAATCTGGCGCACCCACTACAGAGGGGACAACCGAGATGGCAGGTAAAGAAGCCGAGCAGGCCAAGGCTGCCTGGAGGCAGCTCAAAAGGGGCAACACCGAACTCACTTCCGAAGCGATCTGCCAACAGGCGGGAATCGCAGGGCAGATCGTCGCATGCGACCACGACAACCTTGTGCTCGTGGACCGCGAAGGTCGCCGCTTGGTCGCGACGACCGATAGCGGGCATTTCGACCAGGCCACCGCCGAACGTGTTGTGAAGGCACTTCGCGCCCCCGCTGACTTCTAAACCCCCGTGTTGGGGGGTACCTCGCCGCGTAGCGTTCGCGCGGCAACACGGGCATGGCTTCGAATATCCCCCTAGCGTCGTCGGCCAGGTCACCACGGACTCGCGTGGTTGACCTAGTGGTCTTCGTTTGAGATTCCGTTGTTGGTTGTGGATCGGGTGCGCGACGCGTAGTTCGCCGAGGTTTAAGCCGCCGTCTTTGACGGGCACCATAAAGTCGGCTGATCACGAGAACAGCCGATAGGCAACGTCCTTGGTGACGTCGGACTCTGAGATAGCGGTGCTACCCGTCCTTGAGCTTGCGTAGGGGCGATGAAGTCCGCGCCGCTGATGAACCATCGGTTCGGCGTTGCCTTGACAGCGGATGCCTGAGCGATCGCGTCGAGCAGGCTGTCGGCGCCGTTCACGTCGAGGGGGCCGACCTGCCGCACCGCTTTGGTTGATGATGTCGATGATGGTGTTGGCTGCGCCGTCGCCGGTCAGTAGCGCGGTTTCGAGCGCGTTAGACACGTTGGTCACCAGCCGGGTCTTGAGGGTGGCGTCGAGGCCGATGACGGATTGGCGCAGCAGTTCGTTGCTGAACCGGATCAGTACCTTGAGGCTTTTGTGCGTCGAGGCATCAGCGACACTTCGCCGAAATCGACATTGGCCTCGGGGATTTACGCCGACTCGGCGACCAATCCGACCGATGCGCCGGCCGTCAGCTTGGGGATGCGCAGCGGGCCGTTGGTGTCGAATATCCTTACGCCGGAGGCGAGTTCCACGCTGGCGGCCTCCAAGGGCTGCATAAGCAGGCTGGCGACCTGGGTCTGTATCAGTTCGGGATTGGCGGTGGTGGTTTCAGGTGCCACGGTGAAGTCCTAACAGTTCCAGTGGATCCGGTGACTCACATCGTCAGGACGCTGAAAGGGGCCGCCCACCAGGAGCGGCCCCTCTAGTGTAACGCGGCTTCAGCTGACCGAATCCCTAAATTCCACCCCGCCCTGCGCTGCCTGCGCCCAATCGTTCATATCGACGACCGGATAGAGCTGGAATACGTTGAAGGGGGCGAACTTGGCAGTGCCATCAAGTACTTCTGCCGGGTCGTCGGTCTCCACTACCGCAAACCCGCCTTCCCCGTCCAGTCGCCCGACGAATTGGTGGAACGTTGAGCCAGCGGGTGGCTGCCACTTTGAAAACAGCGCCAAGGCGCGCCGCGCGCCCTCTTCATTTTCCTTGCCTGAGCCGCCCATGCGACTCGTCCAGGCCATAACGTACTTCACTTACTTCTCCTAGCACTTGGGCTGAACTAACGGTTGTACGGAGGCGTCGATGACGGCGTTTCTGCACGCCCACAGTGTCCTCCGGTAACGCACCGTCGGCGGGCAAAATGAGAACTTGATCGTGATTATCTTCCCTTCTGAAAAGCGTTGACGCTCTAACGAATTAACCGATAATTAGGTTATAGCGCCCTCTGCCATAGCAGAGCTGCCAAGTCGGCTGTAGCTGCCGACGATGACGCTCTCCGGCCGATCTCTCCGGTGGGTCGCCGCGACGCCAGATGCGGCTTGCGAGCCAACAGCTAGTCGAGCACGGCCGCCAGGGCGTCGGCGTCCTCGAGGTGCGCCTCGTCGTCGAACGCGAGGTCGGTCGGGTCAGCTAGCCGCCCGGTGGCGCGGACGAGCTCGGTGTACAACCGCTTGGCGTAGTGGTCAGCCGTGCGGGCACGCTCCCGGTAGCGTGCGGACTCGGCGCGGAGCTTCTGCACATAGGACCACGAGAACATGTCTCGGTCGTCGTCGTCGGCCTGATCCTCGGCTAGAGCATCTGTCGGCTGGTCATCCTCGGCTGCGTCACTGTCGGCCTGGACCGTCGCAGTCGCGGTTGTCTCGGCGGTGTTGGTGTCAAGCATTGATTCTCCTGTCGGGTTAGGACGCCAGCGGCGTCACGTTGCGAGATGGTGCGGTGTGTTGCGCTCGGGCGGAACGTATTTCGGGCGTAGCGAAGCAGGTTGATGATGGCGACGATCAGCAAGTACCGAACCGCTGGCGGGGATCTTTTGGGAAGTCAGGCACCGCCAGCCGAATGGAGTTACTTCGCGAAAGCGGGGATTCGCAACGAAGCGTGATGCGTCGGTGTGGGCTTCGAAGATGGAAATGTTCAAGGCCGAGGGTGGCTATGTGGTCACCGGCGCGCCGCCGGGTGACCGTCGGCGATCTGTCGGTCGGATGGTTGGCCCGGCAGGAGTAGACGCTCTCGCCGTCTTACTACCGCACCGTCTCGTACGCCTACGGCAACCACGTCGAACCGAAGTGGGCCAGCGTACCGGTGAACAAGGTGGACAGCTTGGACGTGAAGGCGTGGGCCGCGTCCATCACCCGCAACGGATTGAGCGCCACGGTGGTCAGCCGCGCAGTCGGCATTCTGGCGGGCATCCTCGGCGACGCGGTCGAGCATCGGGCCCTGGCTTTCAATACCGGCGCGGCCGTTCGAGCGCGGCGAGAAGCCGAGAAAGCACCGAAGCGCTCATGTCTATCTCACCGAGGCCGACGTGTGTGCCGGTTGGCCGAGGAGTCCCGCCGTCACGCCGATCTGGTGCTGACGCTGGCATTCACCGGCCTGCGGTGGGTGAAGCGATCGCGGAAGTGTCCGAGGGGGGACTTGAACCCCCACGCCCGTTAATAGGGCACTAGCACCTCAAGCTAGCGCGTCTGCCATTCCGCCACTCGGACCGATGTGGGCAGCTAAGGCTATCGGATTCGGTGAGCCGGACCCAAACCTCCCACCGAACCGAATGGTAGGAAAGGGAACTGTGACAGGTGCCGTCGATGAGGTGGTCGAGCTCGTCAGTGCGTTGATCCGCTTCGACACGTCCAACACCGGCGACCCCGCCACCACCAGGGGCGAACGAGAGTGCGCTCAATGGGTGGCTGCCCGGCTCGAAGAGGTCGGCTACCACACCGAGTACATCGAAGCCGGAGCACCTGGCAGGGGCAATGTCTTCGCCCGGCTGCCCGGCAAGGACCCCAGCCGCGGCGCGCTGATGATTCACGGACATCTCGACGTCGTACCCGCCGAAGCCGCCGACTGGAGCGTGCACCCGTTCTCCGGCGCGGTCGAAGACGGCTATGTGTGGGGCCGCGGCGCGGTCGACATGAAGGACATGGTTGGCATGACGATCGCGGTCGCCCGCCATTTCAAGCGCAACGGCATCGTTCCGCCACGCGACCTCGTGTTCGGGTTCGTCTCCGACGAGGAGGCGGGCGGCAACTATGGGTGCAAGTGGCTGATCAACAACCGCGCCGACCTCTTCGACGGTGTCAGCGAAGCGATCGGAGAGGTGGGTGGGTTCTCGCTGACGGTTCCCCGCAAAGACGGCGGCGAGCGCCGGCTTTATCTGATCCAGACCGCCGAACGTGGCATGCGGTGGATGCGGCTGACCGCCCACGGCCGGGCCGGGCACGGCATGCTGATCCACGACGAGAACGCGGTCACCGCGGTGGCCGAGGCGGTGGCGCGGCTGGGGCGGCACCAGTTTCCGATCGTGATGACCGACGCGGTCGAGCAGTTCCTCAACGCCGTCGCCGAGGAGACCGGCTACGCCCTCGACGTGGACTCACCGGATCTCGAGGGGACGATCGCGAAGCTCGGCTCGATCGGCCGCCTGGTCGCGGCGACACTTCGCGACACCGCGAATCCGACCATGCTCACGGCCGGCTATAAGGCCAACGTCATTCCTGCCACCGCCGAGGCCGTCGTCGACTGCCGCGTGCTGCCCGGCCGGTTGAAGGCGTTCGAGAAGGAGGTCGACGAGCTGATCGGGCCCGATGTCACCCGCGAGTGGATCGTCGACCTGCCGTCGT
The DNA here is from genome assembly GCA_050262635.1 of Candidatus Sericytochromatia bacterium. Lineage (GTDB taxonomy): Bacteria > Actinomycetota > Actinomycetes > Mycobacteriales > Mycobacteriaceae > Mycobacterium. The sequence goes on from JBLNEK010000079.1 coordinate 19,537, forward strand.
ATGAGACCACCTTCGACGGAAGGTTACTGGACGCGATGAACGCCGCCATCCTCGCGACGGACCCCGACGCTCGCACAGTGCCCTACATGCTCGCCGGCGGCACCGACGCGAAACACTTCGCGCGCTTGGGAATTCGATGCTTCGGCTTTGCGCCGCTGCGGCTCCCGCCGGAACTCGACTTCTCGGCGTTGTTCCACGGCGTTGACGAGCGGGTACCCGTTGACTCGCTGAAATTCGGCGCACAGGTTCTCGAGCACTTCCTGCTGAACTGCTAACAGAAAGGACCACCATGGCATTTCCGTACAACCCCTACGACTTTCTGCCCAAGCTCCCGACGTTCACGCTCACGTCCGACGACATCAAAGACGGCCAGCCCCTGAAGAAAGCACAAGTCAGCGGAATCATGGGCGCGGGCGGCGAGGACGCCTCTCCGCAGCTGAGCTGGTCCGGCTTTCCGGAGGAGACCCGCAGCTTCGCCGTCACGGTCTACGACCCCGACGCCCCCACTGCGTCCGGATTTTGGCACTGGGCAGTCGCCAACCTGCCGGCGACGTGCACCGAGTTGCCGACGGGTGTTGGCGACGGCAGCGAGTTGCCCGGCGAGGCAGTGACTTTGGTGAACGATGCCGGCATGCGTCGTTACGTCGGCGCGGCCCCGCCGCCGGGCCATGGAACCCACCGCTACTTCGTCGCTGTGCACGCGGTCAAGGTGGAGAAGCTCGAACTGAGCGAGGACGCCAGCCCCGCCTACCTCGGGTTCAACCTGTTCATGAACGCGATCGCCCGCGCCCTCATCCACGGGACGTACGAACAGAAGGAGGGCTAGCGGCGCGCCGCTGATCCAACTGCCTCGGCGAGGCTGCCGAATCCGTTGCGGTGCAAGTGTTTCGCGATGCCGTCGTGAATATGTCTGGCCCATCGGCCGCCGCCGTACACGAAGCCGGTGTAGCCCTCCAACAATGATGCCCCCGCCGTGATGCGCTGCCATGCGTCGTCGGCGGTCTCGATGCCTCCGACGCTCACCAGCGCGATCCGGTCGCCGACCCGGGCATACAGCCGCCGCAGTACCTCCAGCGACCGCGATGCCACCGGCGGCCCGGAGATTCCGCCCGGCCCCAGCTCCGCTGCGCCGGGCGTGATCAGCCCCTCACGCGAGATGGTGGTGTTGGTGGCGACGATGCCGGCCAGCCCGAGGTCGACGGCCATGTCGGCGATGTCGTCGATCGCGCTGTCGGGCAGGTCGGGCGAGATCTTGACCAGCACCGGCTTCGACGTCTCCGCGCGGACGGCGCCCAGGATCCAGCCCAGCGCGTCGGTTGCCTGCAGGTCGCGAAGACCCGGTGTGTTCGGCGAACTCACGTTGACCACCACAAAGTCCGCCAACGGGCCGAGCAGCCGGGCGCTGACGCGGTAGTCGTCGGCCGCATGGTCGGGCGGCGTCACCTTCGACTTGCCGATGTTGACGCCGATCGGCACGTCGGGCAGATGGCGGGCTAGCCGTGCCGCGAGCTCGCCGGCGCCGCGGTTATTGAAGCCCATTCGGTTCAGTAGCGCGCGGTCGTCGGGCAGCCGGAAGATCCGCGGCGGCGGGTTTCCGGGCTGCGGGTGCGCGGTCACGGTGCCGACCTCGGCGAAGCCGAACCCCAGAGATCCCCAGGTGTTGAGCCCGCTGCCGTTCTTGTCGAAACCGGCGGCCAGGCCCAGCGGCCCCGGGAAGTGGACGCCGAAGACGGTGCTGGCCAGAACGGGGTCGCGCGGGGCCAGCAGCTCGTGCAGTAGAGCGCGGGACACCCCGGTCGCCGTCGCCGCGCGCAGGGCCGCGAACGCCCACGTGTGGATCTGTTCAGGAGGCAGCGCGAACAGCGCCGGCCGCAGCGCGCGGTACAACACTACAATCCCGGCTGATCGGTGGGACGCTCGGACTTGCGGCGCCGCAACAGAACTCGCCGGCTGCCGTCGGTATACAGCCGCACCCGGGAAAGCTCCCACCCGCGGTACTCGGCCTCGATCGACAGTCGTGTCGACGCCGACACCCGCGTCACGTCAGGAGGCAGCCGCAGCGGGACCCATTCGTAGTCGTCGGACTCGTCGACGTCCCACCCGGCCAACGTCACAGCGGCCGCCCCGCATTGGGAATGACCTGGACGCCGTCACCGGTCGCCGACGCCACATACAGGGTGCTCGTCGCGTCGTCGAAGGCCAGCACGTCGGGTTGCCGCACGGTTGGGTAACGCACCTTCTCCACAGGTATTCCGGTTGCCAGATCGTAACCAACGACGACGTTGCTCGCCGTCAGTGACACCCATGCCAGGGTACGTGTGCCGACGAGACCGTACGGCGAGCTTCGCACGGGATAGCTCTGCCGCAGCATCAGCGGGTCGGTGCCGAACACCAGCAGCGATCCGCCCCGGGTGTCGGCCACCAGCACCCGGCCAATCGGGTCGGCGGCCATCGTGGTGGCGCCCTCGCCGGCACGCAACGCGTGCTGGGCCCCCGACCCGTCGGCGTCGATGGTGGTCACCGAGGTCTGCCCACGATCCAGTACCACCGCCGTATTGCCTTGTGTGACAAGGGCGTCGACTCGCGCAAAGATCTTCACGGAGGCAGACACGCTCGCGTCGGCGTTCAGTGTGTACACCGCCCCGTCGGCACTGCCGAGCACTATCCGGCCGTCTGACCGTCGGGCAATCGAGGTGAAGTCGGTGTCCCCGTGGCCGGGCACCGGAGTAAAGGCCACGTGGCCGGTGCCCACGTCGACGCGGAGATATCCGCCACGAACCGACAGATACACCGCGCCGCGCCCGTCTCCGCAAAGTCCGCTTGCGCGGCTCGGCAAACCCACCGTCCGCGGCGGGCCGTCGCCGGCCGGCATCACGGTGACGCCGTCGTCGCCGACGAATACCAGTGACGCCGTCTGCGCGTCGAACACCGCAGAGCGCGCCTTGGTCTCAACCGGGCGTACCTGCCCCGCCGGAATCGCTGTGACCGGCGGCGATACCGCCGCACTAGCAGGCACGATCGTCGGCGGCGCGTCGTCGATCCGGTTGTCCGAACAGGCCCCTGCGGTCAAGGCGAGCAAGCAAATCGCGACCGTGCCGAGACGAAGACGTTTGATGATTCCGAACCTTGGGTAGCTGTCGGTCGTGTCAGTGATTCAAGACGGCCAGTCTAGGGCAGAGATTGCAGCAAAAATTAACTCATACGACAGTTTTCGGGCCCAGGCCCGGGGTAGGGTCACGCTATGACGCTCGCGGCTGACAGTGAGTGTTTCCGAACGGACTTCGTCGTCGAAGACGTGACGGCGGGCGTGCACGCCAACGGCTTCGGCCACATCAGCGACGGGCGCAGCTTCGCATTCTTCAGCCGGCACAACGAGTTGGTGGTCGAGGTCTACCGCCCGCGCCTTGCCGGTCCCGTGCCGCAGCCAGAAGACATTGTCGCCGTTGCCACCCGCCGGCTCACCGAGATCGACGTCACCGACGAGCGCAGCCTCGTCGCTGCGGTCCGTGACGCGGTAGCCGACGCGCAGCCGGTTCGCTAGCTCCGACAGGTACGGTCGTCGCGTGGAAACCGCGGCGGCCATGTCTTGGGGGCAAGTCGTCTTCCTCGCCGTCCTGCAGGGCCTGACGGAGTTCCTGCCGATTTCGTCGTCGGCGCACCTCGCGATCGCGTCGCGGGTGTTCTTCGCCGACGACGCCGGCGCGTCGTTCACCGCGGTTACCCAGCTCGGCACGGAACTCGCGGTGCTGGTGTACTTCGCGCGTGACATCTGGCGCATCGCCAAAGCATGGGTCGATGGACTGGTGGTGAAGGCGCACCGTAACAATGCCGATTACCGGATGGGCTGGTACGTGATCATCGGAACGATCCCGATCTGCGTACTCGGCCTGCTGTTCAAGGACGAGATCCGCAGCGGCGTGCGCAACCTGTGGGTAATCGCCGTTGCGCTGGTGGTGTTTTCGGCGGTGATCGCCGCTGCGGAGTACGCGGGCCGCCAGACCAAGCACGCCGAGCAATTGCGCTGGCCCGACGCCGTGACGGTCGGCCTGGCACAGTGCCTGGCGCTGGTGCCGGGGGTGTCACGTTCGGGTGCGACGATCAGTGCCGGCCTGTTCCTCGGCATGGACCGAGAGTTGGCCGCGCGCTTCGGCTTTCTGCTCGCCATCCCTGCGGTGTTCGCCTCCGGCCTGTTCTCGCTGCCCGACGCGTTCGCGCCGGTTCGCGAGGGCATGAGCGCTTCAGGTGCGCAGTTGCTGGTAGCTGTCGCGATTGCGTTCGTGGTGGGCCTGGCCGCCATCGCCTGGCTGCTGCGGTTTCTGGTGCACCACAGCATGTACTGGTTCGTGGCCTACCGAGTGGTGCTCGGGGCGGTGGTGATGGCCCTGGTGGGCACCGGGGTGGTGGCCACGACGTGACGGTCATCCTGTTGCGGCACGGCCGCTCGACGTCCAACACCGCGCACGTGCTCGCGGGCCGTTCCGCGGGCGTCGACCTCGACGAGCGCGGCCGCGAACAGGCCGATGCGCTCGTGGGCCGGCTGTCCGAGTTGCCGATCAAGGTGCTGGTCAGTTCGCCGCTGCTGCGCTGCCTGCGCACCGTCGAGCCCCTGGCCAACGCGCTGGGCTTGGAGCCGGTCGTCGACGAGCGCCTGGCCGAGGTGGACTACGGCGCCTGGACCGGGCGCAAGATCGGCGAGCTGGTCAAGGAGCCGCTGTGGAAGGTGGTGCAGGCCCAGCCCAGCGCTGCGGTGTTCCCGCAGGGCGAGGGCCTGGCGCAGGTGCAGGCGCGGGCGGTGGCCGCGATCCGCGAGCACGACCGCCGTCTCGCCGACGAGCACGGCGGCGACGCGCTGTGGCTCGCGTGCACGCACGGCGACGTCATCAAGGCCGTGGTCGCCGATGCGCTGGGCACACATCTGGACAGCTTCCAGCGCATTGTCGCCGACCCCGCGTCGATGAGCGTGATCCGCTACACGCCGATGCGGCCATTCGTGTTGCACGTCAACCACACCGGTGCCGAGCTTGGGCCCGGCCTCGTCACGCCGCCCGACGACGGTGGAGTTCCGGCGTCCGACGCGGTGGTCGGCGGCTCTACGGAATAGCTGACGAACAGGTATTTTGGATACGTCATGGCCCGCGCTATTCACGTGTTTCGCTCACCCGACCGATTCGTGGCCGGGACTGTCGGGCAGCCCGGAAACCGGACGTTCTACCTACAGGCCGTGCACGATTCGCGCATCGTCTCGGTGGTCCTGGAAAAGCAACAGGTGGCCGTACTCGCGGAGCGGATCGGCGCGCTGCTGACCGAGGTGAACCGCCGCTTCGGCACCCCGATCCCGCAGGACACCGGTGAGGTGGAGGTCCTCAGCCCGTTGATCTCGCCCGTCGACGCGGAGTTCCGGGTCGGCACGATGGGGCTGGGCTGGGACTCCGAAGCGCAGACGGTCGTGGTGGAACTGCTCGCGGTGACGGACACGGAGTTCGACGCGTCGGTGGTCCTCGACGACGCGGAAGAAGGACCCGACGCGGTCCGCGTGTTCCTGACGCCGGAGTCGGCGCGCGAGTTCGCCGCTCGGTCTCACCGCGTCATCTCGGCGGGGCGCCCGCCGTGCCCGTTGTGCGACGAGCCGCTCGACCCCGCCGGCCACATCTGCGTGCGCACCAACGGATACCGCCGAGGTGCGTTGGCCGATGACGCCGAGTCATGAGGCACTGCTGGCCGGTGAGCTGACCGTCATCGGGCGCATCCGCTCGGCCAGCAACGCGACGTTTCTGTGCGAGGCGGAATGGTCCGGCCAGCGGGTTCACTGTGTGTACAAACCGGTCGCCGGCGAGCAGCCGTTGTGGGACTTTCCCGACGGCACTCTGGCGGGCCGTGAGCTCGGCGCATACCTGGTGTCGGAGGCGCTGGGCTGGAACATCGTGCCGCACACCATCATTCGCGACGGTCCAGCCGGCCGCGGGATGGTGCAGCGCTGGATCGAGGAGCCCGACGACTCGTCGACCAGCACCGAACGCACGAGCCCCGATCCCGTCGACTTGTTCCCGGCCGGCAAGGTGCCCACCGGCTACTTGCCTGTGCTGCGCGCCTATGACTACGCCGGGGACGAGGTGACGCTCGTGCACGCCGACGATCCGAGGCTGTTCCGCATGGCGGTGTTCGACGTGCTCATCAACAACGCGGACCGCAAGGGCGGCCACATTCTCGTCGGGCTCGACGGAAACATGTACGGCGTGGACCACGGCGTGAGCCTGCATGTCGAGGACAAGCTGCGTACGGTGCTGTGGGGCTGGGCCGGCAAGCCGATCGACGACGACACGCTGGCCTCGATCAGCGAGCTGCGCGAGGCCCTGCAAGACGCGCTGGCCGACGCGCTGCGATCGCACATCACCCGCCGCGAAGTGGCCGCGCTGCGCCGCCGGGCGGAGGCGCTGCTGGACAACCCCGTGATGCCGGGCCCGGACCGCCGGCGCCCCATTCCATGGCCGGCGTTCTGATACCAACGCCGAGCGTGGGGCCTTTGCACCGAGAGCGGCCGAATTTCGTCCATAAGCCCCACGCTCGGTGGGACGCGAAGGTTGCCGGGATACTGGCCGAGTGACCCTGACCGACGCGGCGCTGGCCGCCGAGCTCGCCGACGCGGCCGGCCGGTTGCTGCTGGAGGTGCGCGACGAGCTCGGGTTCGGTGACCCGTGGGCGCTCGGGGCGGCCGGCGACAAGCGCGCCAACGCGCTGATCCTTGAGCGGCTGCGCGACGAGCGGCCCGGCGACGGCGTGCTCAGCGAGGAGGCGCACGACAACCTGCGCCGGCTGCGCAACGACAGGGTCTGGATCATCGACCCCCTCGACGGCACGCGCGAGTTCTCCAGCCGTGGCCGTGACGACTGGGCAGTGCACGTCGCGTTGTGGCAGGCGGGCCGGGAGATCACCGACGCCGCGGTGGCGCTGCCCGCACAAGGCGAGCTGTACCGCAGTGATGACGTATCGCCGGGCGGCACACCGGTCGACGGCCGGCCGATCCGAGTGGCCGTGAGCTCGACGCGCCCGCCCTCGCTGCTGTATTGGATGCTTGACGAAGTCGACATCGAGATGGTGCCCATCGGCTCGGCCGGCGCGAAGGCCATGGCCGTGGTGCGCGGCGACGTCGACGCCTACCTTCACGCCGGTGGGCAGTGGGAGTGGGACAACGCGGCGCCCGCCGGTGTGGTGCTGGCTGCGGGGCTGCACGCGTCGCGGCTCGACGGCTCGGTCATGCGCTACAACCAGCTGGATCCGTACCTGCCCGACTTCCTGATGTGCCGGCCCGAAGCGGCGCCGACGCTGCTGGACGCCATCCGGCGCGTGGTCTGGTAGTCCATCCGGCTTACCCTCGACATCATGCAGTCATGGTCGTCCGCCCCGGTTCCTGTGCTGGCCGGGCGTGGACCCGAACTGCGGTTGTACGACAGCTCGGACCGGCAGGTGCGGCCCGTGGCGGCAAGCAAGACGGCGACGATGTACGTCTGCGGCATCACCCCCTACGACGCCACCCACCTCGGACACGCCGCCACATACCTGGCGTTCGATCTCGTGCACCGGGTCTGGCTCGACGCCGGACACGACGTGCACTACGTGCAGAACATCACCGATGTCGACGACCCGCTCTTCGAGCGCGCTCGCCGCGACGGCGTCGACTGGCGCGTGCTGGGCGACCGCGAAACCAACCTCTTCCGCGACGACATGGCCGCATTGCGGGTGCTGGCGCCGCGCGAGTACGTCGCCGCGACCGAGGCCATCGCCGAAGTCGTCGAGCTCGTCGAGAAGATGCTCGCGTCGGGAGCCGCCTACGTCGTCGACGACCCCGAGCACCCCGACGTCTACTTCCGGGCCGACGCCACACCGCAATTCGGCTACGAGTCAGGCTATGACCGGGAAACGATGGCGCGGCTGTTCGCCGAGCGCGGCGGCGACCCGGACCGGCCCGGCAAGGCCGATGAACTCGACGCACTGCTGTGGTCGGCCGCACGCGAAGGAGAGCCGAGCTGGCCGTCCCCGTTCGGCCCCGGCCGGCCCGGTTGGCACGTGGAGTGCGCGGCGATCGCGCTCAGTCGCATCGGCACCGGCCTCGACATCCAGGGCGGCGGGTCCGACCTCATCTTCCCGCACCACGAGTTCTCCGCCGCGCACGCCGAATGTGTCACGGGGGAGCGGCGTTTCGCGCGCTTCTATGTGCATGCGGGCATGATCGGCTGGAACGGGCAGAAGATGTCCAAGAGCCTCGGCAACCTGGTGCTCGTTTCGCAATTGCGCGCCGACGGCGTCGAGCCGGCCGCGATCCGGTTGGGTCTGTTGGCCGGGCACTACCGCTCCGACCGATTCTGGAGCGCCGAAGTACTCGCCGGGGCGCAGGCCCGGCTGGCCCGGTGGCGCCAGGCCGTCGCGCTGCCGTCGGCACCCGACGCCACCGACGTGATCGCCCGCGTGCGCCGATACCTGGCCGACGACCTGGACACCCCCAAAGTGCTTGCCGCCCTTGATGGCTGGTCCACGGACGCGCTCGAATATGGTGGCCGCGACGCCGACGCCCCACGGACCGTCGCCACCGCGGTGGACGCGCTGCTCGGTGTCGCGCTGTAGCTCATCGGCACGTGCCTTGGGAAGGGACAGCATGGTCTCTAAGTACCTCGTCGCCGTGGTCGCCTACGCGGCGGCGTTGACGGCTTGCGGCGACGGGAGCCAGACGGCACGGACGAGCGCCATCTCCAGTTCGGGGCCAACCTCAGCGACCGTGCCATTCGATGAGGCCAGAGCCATCGCCAAAGACGCCCACGTTTACGGCTTTCCGATGGTGGACAGTTACCGCGTCCAATACGCATACTTCATCGATCCAAAGAATCCCGAGTACAAGGGTTCGTGGAACGAAGTCCACAGCACCGCAAGGGTTTTCACCCCGGCCGATACGGCGGTTCAGACGCCGAACTCGGACACCCCGTACTCGATGCTCGGCGCCGACCTGCGCTCCGATCCCCTTGTGCTGACCGTCCCGCCGATCGACGAGGGCCGGTACTTCTCGCTGCAGTTCATCGACGGCTACACCTACAACATCGCCTACGTCGGCAGCCGCACCACCGGCAACGCGGGCGGCAAGTATCTGCTGGCCGGACCCGCTTGGACGGGCGAGAAGCCGGCGGGCATCAACGAGGTGATCAAGTCCGATACGGACTTCGTGCTGGTCGTCTACCGCACCCAGCTGTTCGGCCCCGACGACCTGGAGAACGTCAAGAAAATCCAGGCCGGTTAACTCAGCAGAGCCGCTGTCGGCGTTCTTGAAGCAGCCGCCGCCGCCCGCACCGGCGATCGACTGGCCCGCGCCGCTGACGCCCGAGGACCAGAAAACTTCGCTGAGGTTCTTCGACCTGCTGGACTTCCAGCTCAAGTACGCGCCGACAATCCCCTGGGAGCGAGAAGTGCGCGCCCGCTTCGCGTCGATCGGGCTCACCGGGGCCGGACCTTTGACTCCGACATGCTCAGCCCGGAGATGCGGGACGCCTTGCAGGCCGGCATGGCCGACGCCTGGGCGGAGTTCAACGCCTTCAAGAAGGACAAGATCGATACCGGCTTGGTGAAGTCAGGCGACCTGTTCGGCCCCCGTGAGCAGCTCGTCGACTACCTGTACCGGATGGCTGCTGCGGTCGTCGGGATCTACGGCAACTCCAAGCAGGAGGCGATGTATCCGGTGCTGACCACCGACTCGACCGGTGCGCCGCTGAGTGGGGCCAACGACTACGCGTTGAGGTTTCCTCCGGGCCAGCTGCCGCCGGTGAACGCCTTCTGGTCGGTGACGATGTACAAGCTGCCGGAGAGCCTGTTGGTCGACAATCCGATCAATCGCTACGTGATCAATTCGCCGATGCTGCCCAACTTGGCGAAGGACCCTGACGGTGGCCTGACGATCTACGTCCAGAACGCCTCGCCGGGTCCCGCCAAGGAAGCCAACTGGCTGCCGACGCCGCCCGGACCGTTCCAGATCTTCATGCGGCTGTATTGGCCGAAAGAAGCGGCGCTCGACGGCACATGGCAGCCGCCGAAGCTCGTGAAGGTCAGCTGACGCAGGCTGACGGACATGGATCGGTAGGCAGCCGGGCGGTACGTTTCCCGCCATGGGTTCCGTGAACGGCAAAGTGGTGTTCATCACCGGTGGGGGCAACGGCATCGGCGCGGCGGTCGGGCGTCTGCTGCACCGTAGGGGCGCGAAGGTGGTATTGACGGATCTCGACGAGACGGCGCTGCACGACGTCGCCAGCGACCTCGACGGCGACCGCGTGCTGACGCTCACCGCCGACGTGCGCGACCTGACCGCGATGCAGGAAGCCGTCGGGCGCGCGGTCGACCGCTTCGGCGGCGTCGACGTCGTGATGGCCAACGCGGGAATCGCCAGCTACGGATCCGTCCTCAAGATGGATCCGGCGGCGTTTCGAACTCTGATCGACGTCAACGTCGTCGGCGTCTTCCACACCGTGCGGGCAGCCTTGCCATCAGTCATCGACAGGAGGGGCCACGTGCTGATCGTGTCGTCAGGTGCCGCCTACGTCGCGACGCCCGGGATGGTCCCGTACGACACGTCGAAGGCCGCGGTGGAACACTTCGCCAATGCGCTGCGGCTGGAGGTCGCTCACCTGGGCGTCACCGTCGGCTCCGCGCACATGCTCTGGATAGACACGCCAATGGTCCGCGAGAGCAAAGCCGATCTGGCGAGTGGCCGCGAGATGATCGACTCCCTGCCGGGCCCGCTGCGCAAGACCACGTCGGTGGAGAAGTGCGCGGCCGCATTCGTCAAGGGCATCGAGGCCCGCAGGTCGCACGTCAACGTCCCCTCCTGGGTGGGCCTCTTCCGGTGGCTCAAACCGTTGCTCTCAACACCCGTCGTCGAGGCGCAGCTGGTGAAGCAGGTCGCCGCGCAGATACCCAAGATGGATGCCGAGGTGGCCGCACTCGGCCGCTCTCTGAGCGCGCGCACCGAGGCGCTGGAGAAACGGGCCTAGCCCCTGAAGCCGGGCCCGCGGCGGCGCAGATAGCGCTCGAACTCCGCGGCCAGCGCGTCGCCGTCGACCTTCGACAGCGCCTCGGTCATGTCCACCTGGGCGTCGCCGCGCTCCTCGAGCTGAGCCACGTACTCGGCGATCTCCTCGTCGTCGGAGGTCATCTCGGTGACCGCGGCCTCCCACTCCTCGGCCTGCGCCGGTAGGTCGGCAAGCGGAACCTCGATGTCGAGGACGTCCTCCACGCGCCGCAGCAGCGCGACCGTCGCCTTCGGGTTCGGCGGCTGCGACACGTAGTGCGGCACGGCCGCCCAGAACGTCACCGCCGGGATACCCGCGTTCACGCACGCGTCCTGAAACACGCCTGCTATGCCGGTCGGCCCTTCGTAGCGGGTCTCCTCGAGCCCGAAGAACCGCGCCGACGCCGGCGAGTACGCCGCTCCCGACACCGGGACCGGCCGGGTGTGTGGCGTGTCGGCCAGCAGCGCGCCGAGGATGACGACGGTGCCGACGTTGAGCTTGTCCGCGATCGCCAGCAGCTCGGCGCAGAACGTGCGCCACCGCATGTTCGGCTCGACGCCGTGCATCAACACGATGTCGCGTTCGCTGCCCGCCGGCCGGCAGTGCGAGATCCGCATCGACGGCCACACCAGCTCCCGCGTCACCCCGTCCACCTGCCGGATCACCGGGCGGTTCACCTGGTAGTCGAAGTAGGCCTCATCGTCGATCTCGATGATCGGCTCGGCCTCCCAGATCGCATCGAGATGCTCGAGGGCGTCGCTCGCCGCGTCACCGGCGTCGTTCCACCCCTCGAACGCCGCCACCACGACGGCATCGTGCAGCTCGGGCAATTCGGTCATAACGTCAGCGTAGAGCGTGGTCCGGCGCCGCGAGAGGCTTGGCGGAATCCCTGATTTGCTAGACCCACTACCCTGGCAGAGTGACCGCTACGTCTCGTCGGGAGTACGACACCGACCTGCTGGCGACCCTGTCTGAGCGGGTCGTAGTGGGTGACGGCGCCATGGGCACGATGCTTCAGGCCGCGGATCTGACGCTCGATGACTTCAACGCCCTCGAAGGGTGCAACGAGATCCTCAACGACACCCGGCCCGACGTACTAGAGCACATCCATCGCGCCTACTTCGAGGCCGGCGCCGACGCGGTGGAGACCAACACGTTCGGCTGCAACCTCTCCAATCTCGGTGACTACGACATCGCCGACAGGATCCGGGAGCTGTCGCAAAAGGGCACCGCGATCGCCCGCCGCGTTGCCAACGAGGTCAGTACGGCCGACCGCAAACGCTATGTCCTCGGCTCGATGGGCCCTGGCACCAAGCTGCCGACGCTGGGCCACACCGAGTACGCGGTGATCCGCGACGCCTACACCGAGGCCGCGTTGGGGATGCTGGACGGCGGCGCTGACGCGATCCTGGTCGAGACGTGCCAGGACCTGCTGCAACTCAAGGCCGCCGTGCTGGGCTCACGTCGCGCGATGACGCGGGCGGGCAGGCACATCCCGGTGTTCGCGCACGTGACCGTCGAGACTACCGGCACCATGCTGCTCGGCAGCGAGATCGGTGCGGCCCTAACCGCGGTGGAGCCGCTGGGCGTCGACATGATCGGGCTGAACTGCGCCACAGGGCCGGCGGAAATGAGCGAGCATCTGCGGCACCTGTCCCGCCACGCCCGCATCCCGGTGTCGGTGATGCCGAACGCCGGTCTGCCGGTGCTCGGCGCCAACGGCGCCGAATATCCCTTGACGCCAGAGGAATTGGCCGAGGCGCTGTCCGGGTTCATCGCCGAGTTCGGGCTGTCGCTGGTCGGCGGGTGCTGCGGTACGACGCCCGAGCACATCCGCCAAGTCGCCGAGGCGGTCCGCGGAGTGACCCGCGCCGAGCGCCACATTTCCTACGAGCCGGCGGTGTCGTCGCTGTACGCCGCAACGCCGTTCGCCCAGGACGCATCGGTGCTGATGATCGGTGAGCGCACGAATGCCAACGGCTCCAAGGCTTTCCGCGAGGCGATGATCGCCGAGGACTACGAGCGCTGCCTAGAAATCGCCAAGGAGCAGACCCGCGACGGCGCGCATCTGCTGGACCTGTGCATCGACTACGTCGGCCGCGACGGGGTGGCGGACATGACCGCACTGGCCAGTCGGCTGGCCACCGCGTCGACCTTGCCGATCATGCTCGACTCCACCGAAACCCCGGTGCTGCGAGCCGGTTTGGAGCATCTCGGCGGGCGCTGCGCAATCAACTCGGTGAACTACGAGGACGGCGACGGGCCGGAGTCACGGTTCTACAAGACCATGGAGCTGGTGGCCGAGCACGGCGCCGCGGTGGTGGCGCTGACCATCGACGAGGAGGGTCAGGCCCGTACGGCCGAAAAGAAGGTCGCGATCGCCGAACGGTTGATCGAGGACATCACGACGAATTGGGGCGTGGAGGAATCGTCGATCCTGATCGACACCTTGACGTTCACGATCTGCACCGGCCAGGAGGAGTCCCGCCGCGACGGCGTCGAGACCATCGAGGCCATCCGGGAACTGAAGAAACGTCACCCCGATGTGCAGACGACGCTGGGGCTTTCCAACATCTCGTTCGGTCTGAACCCGGCCGCGCGTCAGGTGCTCAACTCGGTGTTTTTGAACGAGTGCCAGGAGGCCGGGCTCGACTCGGCGATCGTGCATGCGAGCAAGATCCTGCCGATGAACCGGATCCCCAAGGATCAGCGGAACGTGGCATTGGACCTGGTCTACGACCGTCGTCGCGAGGGCTACGACCCGCTGCAGGAACTCATGCAGATGTTCGAGGGCGTGTCGGCGGCGTCGTCGAAGGAATCGCGCGCAGCCGAGCTCGCCGCGCTGCCGCTGCTGGAGCGCCTGGCCCGGCGCATCGTCGACGGCGAGCGCAACGGCCTGGAGGCCGATCTCGAAGAGGCGATGACGCAGAAGCCGCCGCTGGACATCATCAACGACGACCTGCTTGCGGGCATGAAAACCGTTGGCGAGCTGTTCGGCTCGGGCCAGATGCAGCTGCCGTTCGTGCTGCAGTCCGCCGAGGTGATGAAGACAGCGGTGGCCTACCTCGAGCCGCACATGGAGAAGTCAGAAGACGACGCCGGCAAGGGCCGCATCGTGCTGGCCACCGTGAAGGGCGACGTCCACGACATCGGCAAGAACCTCGTCGACATCATTCTGAGCAACAACGGCTACGAGGTTGTCAACATCGGCATCAAGCAGCCGATCAACACGATTCTTGAGACGGCGCAGGACAAGAACGCCGACGTCGTCGGCATGTCCGGGCTGCTGGTGAAGTCCACGGTGGTGATGAAGGAAAACCTCGAGGAGATGAATCAGCGCGGGGTGGCCGAGAAGTTCCCGGTCCTGCTGGGCGGTGCGGCGCTGACGCGCAGCTACGTCGAGAACGACCTGGCCGAAATCTATGCGGGCGAAGTGCATTACGCGCGTGACGCGTTCGAGGGTCTGCGATTGATGGACCAGATCATGAACGCCAAGCGCGGAATCGCCGTCGGCACCGACACCCCGGAGGCCATCGCCGCACGGGAGAAGGAAGCCGAGCGCAAGGCACGTCACGAGCGGTCGAAACGCATTGCGGCCGAACGCAAAGCGAAGGAGACGCCGGTCGAGGTACCGGCACGCTCCGACGTCGCCGAGGACGTCGAGGTGCCGACGCCGCCATTCTGGGGGACGCGGATCGTCAAGGGCATTGCGGTGGCCGACTACACCGGCCTGCTCGACGAACGCGCACTGTTCCTGGGGCAGTGGGGGTTGCGCGGTGCCCGCGGGGGCGAGGGACCGTCGTACGAGGACCTCGTCGAATCGGCGGGACGGCCGCGACTGCGCTACTGGCTGGACCGGTTGTCCACCGACGGCATCCTCGCGCACGCCGCCGTGGTTTACGGCTACTTCCCGGCGGTGTCCGAGGGCGACGACGTGATCGTGCTCGACTGGGGCGAGCGAAGCGACGGGAAATTGGTGGCGCCGAAACCCGATGCGCCCGAACGGTTCCGGTTCACATTCCCGCGCCAGCAGCGCGGCCGGTTCCTGTGCGTCGCCGACTTCATCCGTTCGCGCCAGCGGGCTGCAGACTCCGGCCAGGTGGACGTGCTGCCGCTGCAGCTGGTGACGATGGGCTCGCCGATCGCTGAGTTCGCCAACAAGTTGTTCGCGTCGAATTCCTACCGCGACTACCTGGAGGTGCACGGCATCGGCGTGCAGCTGACCGAGGCGCTGGCGGAGTACTGGCACCGCCGCGTGCGCGAAGAGCTCAAGTTCGCCGATCACGACATGGCCGCCGAAGATCCCGAGTCGGTCGAGGACTACTTCAAGCTCGGCTACCGCGGCGCCCGGTTCTCCTTCGGCTACGGCGCGTGCCCGAACCTGGAGGACCGCACGAAGACGGTTGCGCTGCTCGAACCCGAGCGCATCGGGGTCACGTTGTCCGAGGAGCTGCAGCTGCATCCCGAACAGTCCACCGACGCGTTCGTGCTGCACCACCCCGAGGCCAAGTATTTCAATGTCTAGGATGAGCCGCTTGCGCGAAGACCATCGCACCCGGCTCAGAGCCGTGCTGTGGGACATGGACGGCACGCTGGTCGACTCCGAGAAGCACTGGGACGTAGCCATGCACGCGCTGTATGACCGTCTCGGCGGCGTGCTGACGCCCGAGGTTCGCGCGGCGACGGTGGGCGGCTCGGCGGAGGGCGTGATGCGCATCGTGTTCGACGACCTCGGCCTCGACGACGACCCGGCGTCGATGGCGGCCACCGCCGACTGGCTGCACGACTACACGGCGGACCTGTTCGAGCAGGGTTTGTCGTGGTGTGACGGCGCCAGGAAGCTGCTCGAGGAGTTGGCAGCGGAGGGTATCCCGATGGCGCTGGTGACCAACACGCGCCGGTCCCTCACCGAGCGTGCGCTGAACAGCATTGGGCGGCAGTACTTCTCGGCAGTGGTATGTGGCGACGAAGTGACCAACGGCAAGCCGGCGCCGGATCCCTACGAGCTGGCGGCAGAGCTGCTGGGCGAGGCGCCCGAATATTGCCTGGCGATCGAGGACTCGGTGACGGGGACCGCGTCGGCCGAGACCGCGGGCTGCCCGGTGTTGGTGGTGCCCAACGACGTTGATGTTCCGCCCAGCCCCCGTCGCCGGCATGTAAGTTCACTGGCCGGGCTCGACGTCGACGACCTCAGGGCGATCTACGCGCAATTGGACGGCCAGTTCGGGGAACGGACCGCCTGAGCTGGCGGATAGCGCTCAGTACGTGCACTCGTTGTACTGGACCTCGGTGACCTGGTGTCCCGCCGCGGCGGCTGCGACCGCGCCCTGAGCGGTCTTCGCGACGGCAGCCGCCGGCTGCGCGATGCCGGCCAGTGACACCAAGGCCACGCACCCGTCCTGCACGAGAGCCACGAGGTCGCAGGGTGCCGAGCTGCCGCCCATACCGGGCCCCGAGCTGCAGACGCCGAGCGTGGCTGCCAGCGCGTCTTGCTGGCTGGCGGCGTGGTTCACCCAGACCGCGAAGCCCGGGTTGGGCCAGCCGGTGCGGCCGTCGGGGTCGTATGCGATCGCGGCCCATTCGCCGGGGGCAGCGCCCGCCGAAGGAACACCGGACACCATGCACAACGTCGCGCCGATCAGAGCCCCACAGCAAGCGAGCGATCTCATCTCGTCAACCTTTCTAGTTTTGTGGCCGCTTCCACCGGATATACCCCTTTGCCCGGCCGCTGATGCTTGAATGGCCGGACAACGTCACATCGAAAAGAGGTGTTTCATGGCTGGTCACGGTCCGGTCGGGGATTCACCGGAGATCTTCGAAGACGACGAGGAATTCGTGTCAGGACGCAGCGCCGTCCGGATTGCGTCTGTGGCCGCGCTCGGCGGCCTGCTCTTCGGCTACGACAGCGCGGTCATCAACGGGGCGGTCGACTCGATCCAGAAGCACTTCCAGGTCGGCAACTACACGCTCGGCAGCGCCGTGGCGTCCGCACTACTCGGTGCCGCGCTGGGCGCGGTGACAGCGGGGCGCATCGCCGATCGCCTCGGCCGCATCGCGGTGATGAAGCTCGCCGCGGTGCTGTTCTTCATCAGCGCTATCGGCACGGGCTTGGCCACAAGCGTCTGGATGGTCGTGCTATTCCGGATCGTCGGCGGCATCGGAGTCGGGGTCGCGTCGGTGATCGCGCCGGCGTATATCGCCGAGACGTCGCCACCGGGCATCCGTGGCCGCCTGGGCTCGCTGCAGCAGCTGGCGATTGTTTCCGGCATATTCCTGTCGTTGGCGATTGACTGGGTGCTCGCCAAGCTCGCCGGGGGCGCCGGCGAAGAGCTGTGGCTCAACATGCAAGCCTGGCGGTGGATGTTCATCGTGATGGCCGTGCCGGCGATCGTCTATGGCTCGTTGGCGTTCACCATCCCCGAGTCGCCCCGCTACCTCGTTGCCACACATCGCATTCCGGAAGCGCGTCGGGTGTTGACCAGGTTGTTGGGAGCGAAGAACCTGGAAATCACCATCAATCGGATCCAGGAAACGCTGCGGGCAGAGAAGCCGCCGTCATGGCGAGATCTGCGCAAGCCCACGGGTGGTATCTACGGGATCGTCTGGGTCGGCCTGGGGCTGTCCGTCTTCCAGCAGTTCGTCGGCATCAACGTGATCTTCTACTACTCCAACGTGTTGTGGCAGGCGGTCGGATTCGGCGAGGAGTCGTCGTTCACGATCACCGTGATCACCTCGATAACCAACATCCTGACCACGTTGATTGCGATCTCCCTGATCGACAAGGTCGGTCGCAAGCCGTTGCTGCTGATCGGTTCGACGGGGATGGCGATCACGCTCGGGACGATGGCCGTGATCTTCGGCACCGCAACTATCATCGACGGCAAGCCGCACCTGGGCGGTGTCACTGGTCCAATAGCACTGATCGCCGCGAATCTGTTCGTCGTCGCGTTCGGAATGTCGTGGGGGCCGGTGGTGTGGGTGCTGTTGGGCGAGATGTTTCCGAATCGCATCAGGGCTGCCGCATTGGGCCTGGCTGCGGCGGGTCAATGGGTGGCGAACTGGTTGATCACCTTCACCTTCCCGCAGCTGCGCGACGTGCTGGGACTCGCGTATGGGTTCTACGCGCTGTGCGCGTTCCTGTCGTTCCTCTTCGTATGGCGGTGGGTCGAAGAGACCAAAGGCAAGACGCTGGAGGACATGCACGGCGAGGCTTTGCGGCACGAGCAGCAGGCGGCGACCTGACCTCGTCGACGTCGAAACCGGCGTGACCGCGTCAGGGCCCACATGACACAATCGCGACCCGTGAAGACCTTCGACGCGCTGTTCGCGGAGCTGAACGAAAAGGCGCGAACCCGGCCCGCCGGCAGCGGCACAGTCGCCGCGCTCGACGGCGGCATACATGGGCTGGGCAAGAAGATCCTCGAGGAGGCCGGCGAGGTGTGGCTGGCCGCCGAACACGAAGGCGACGACGAACTCGCCGACGAGATCAGCCAACTGCTGTACTGGACCCAGGTGCTGATGATCGCGCGCAACATCAGCCTCGACGACGTGTACCGGAAGCTGTAGATGCTGCGAGTTGCGGTGCCCAACAAGGGCGCACTGAGCGAGCCCGCCACCGAGATCCTGGCCGAAGCCGGATACCGGCGTCGCAGCGATCAGAAGGACCTCACCGTCATCGATCCCGCCAACGACGTCGAGTTCTTCTTCCTGCGGCCCAAGGACATCTCGATCTACGTCGGCTCCGGCGATCTCGATCTCGGCATCACGGGCCGCGATCTTTCCGCGGAATCGCAGGCTCCGGTGCGCGAGCGCCTCGCACTCGGGTTCGGGTCGTCGAGCTTCCGCTATGCCGCACCCGAGGGCCGCGACTGGGCAGAAGAAGATCTCGCCGGCAAGCGGATCGCCACTGCGTACCCGAATCTGGTTCGCAAAGACCTCGCCGACAAGGGAATTGACGCGACGGTGATCCGGCTCGACGGAGCCGTCGAGATCTCGGTGCAGTTGGGCGTGGCCGACGCCGTCGCCGACGTCGTCGGATCGGGGCGAACCCTGCGCAGTCACGGCCTGGTGGCTTTCGGTGCGCCGCTGTGTGATTCGGAGGCGGTGCTGATCGAACGCGAAGTTCCCGACGAACGGACCGCCACAGCCCGCGACCAGCTGACTGCACGGGTGCAGGGCGTGGTGTTCGGCCAGCAGTACCTGATGCTCGACTACGACTGCCCGCGCGACGTGCTGGACCGCGCCACGGCGATCACGCCGGGTCTGGAGTCGCCGACGATCGCGCCGCTGGCCGACCCCGGCTGGGTTGCGGTGCGGGCGCTGGTGCCGCGCAAAGGCGTCAACTCGATCATGGACGAGCTCGCCGGCATTGGCGCGAAAGCGATTCTGGCGTCCGATATCCGCTTCTGTCGCTTCTGAGCACTCGCGGTGCTAGCGTCCGGGAGATGACGACGGTCGCGCTCATTGGACTTGCCCTTCTGATCGGCGTCGTCGCCGGTTTGCGAGCACTGACGGCCCCCGCCGTCGTCAGCTGGGCAGCCTTCCTCGATTGGATTCCGGTGGACGACAAGTGGTCCCTCTGGGTCGGCCACTGGATCACCGTCACGGTCCTGACGGTCCTCGCGGTGGTCGAGTTGGTCACAGACCAGCTACCAAAGACCCCGAGTCGTAAGACGACACTTCAGTTCTCCACGCGGATGATCACGGGTGCCTTCGCCGGTGCGGTCCTCGGCTCGGCCTGGCATCACACCTTCGCCACGCTCGGGGCGGGCGTCATCGGCGCGGTGCTGGGCACGCTCGGCGGCTACGAGGCGCGCAAACGTCTGGTGGCGGCGACCGGCGGGCGCGACCTGCCGGTGGCGCTGCTCGAGGATGTGGTCGCGGTGGGTGGCGGCTTCCTCGTCGCCTATGTCGCGAGCATGCTGTGAGCCGACGGGTCGACGCGATCGTCGTCGGTGCCGGGCAGGCCGGCCCGCCGCTGGCCGGCCGGCTCACCGACGCGGGTCAGACCGTTGCGGTTGTGGAGCGCAAGCACATTGGCGGCACCTGCGTCAACACCGGCTGCATCCCGACCAAGACGCTGGTCGCCAGCGCGCACGCCGCGCACCTCGCCCGGCGCGGTGCGGACTATGGCGTCGGCACCGGGACCGTCGTCGTGGACATGGCGAAGGTCAAGGCGCGCAAGGACCGGATCATGCTGGACGACCGGTCCGGCGTCGAGTCGTGGCTGGAGAGCATGAAGGGCTGCACGCTAATCCGCGGCCACGCGAGGTTCGAAGACCCGCATACGATTCGGGTCGACGGTGAACTGATCTGCGCCGACAGGATCTTTCTCAACGTCGGCGGGCGCGCGGTGGTGCCCGACATTCCGGGACTCAACGACGTCGACTACATGACCAACGTGTCGATCCTCGAACTCGACCGTGTTCCAGAGCATCTCGTCGTCGTGGGCGGAAGCTACATCGCGCTGGAGTTCGCGCAGATGTACCGCCGCTTCGGCGCCGACGTGACCGTCGTCCAGCGGGGGAGCAGACTCGCGGCGCGCGAGGACCCCGACGTGTCCGACGGCATCAAGGACATCCTGGAGGCTGAAGACATCTCGGTAGTGCTGGGCGCCAACGCGATTCGTGTCGCCAGGCACGACGGCGGCGTCGCGTTGACTCCTCGCGACGGGGCCGACCCGATCGTCGGCTCGCACCTGCTGATGGCCGTCGGGCGGCGCCCCAACACCGACGACTTGGGCCTGGACCGCGCGGGAGTTCAGACCGACGAGCGCGGATACATCGTCGTGGACGACCAGTTGCGCACCAACGTGGATCACATCTGGGCGATGGGGGACTGCAACGGTCGTGGCGCGTTCACCCACACGTCCTACAACGACTTCGAGATCGTGGCCGCGAACTTGCTCGACGATGACCCCCGCCGGGTCAGCGACCGGATTCCCACCTATGCGCTGTACATCGACCCGCCGCTGGGCCGCGTCGGTCAGACTGTCACGCAGGTGCGCGAGTCCGGTCGCAAGGCGCTCGTCGGGTTCAGGCCGATGACGCGAGTGGGCCGAGCGGTGGAAAAGGGTGAGACACGAGGCTTCATGAAGGTCGTCGTGGACGCGGAGAGCCGCGAGATTCTGGGGGCGGCCATCCTCGGTGTCGGCGGCGACGAGGTGGTCCACGCGATTCTCGACGTTATGTCGGCCAAGGCGCCCTACGACACGCTCGCGCGGACGATGCACATCCACCCGACCGTCAGCGAGCTGCTGCCGACGCTCCTGCAGGAGATGACGCCGCTGTAGGGCCCTCCGACGGGTCGACGACGACGGCGACGGCCTGACCCGACGGCGCGGGCCTGGAGACGATCGCCACCGGGCATTTGGCGCGTTGTGTCACCGTCGTTGCCGTCGCGCCCAGCACTGTGGCAGCCATCCGGCCCAATCCGACCGGCCCGAGGGCCAGCATGCTGGCGTGACGCGACTCGCGAATCAGCGCCTTCGCGGCGAAGTCGCGGCGAGGTGGTCCCGTCAGCAGCACCGTCTCGACCTTGACGGGCTTTTCCAGGTCGGCCACCGCCTTCGCCGCCACCCGTAGCGCCAATTCTGCGATCCCGGCCCGATAGGCATTGCCGGGCAGCGCGGAGTCGGGGGAATTGACGTACACCAGACGAAGCGGTACATCGCGTGCGATCGCCTCATCGGCTGCCCAGACAGCGGCGATCATCGCCGCCTGCGAGCCGTCGATGCCGACGGCGACCGGTTTGGTCAATGTGTTGCTGCGCATTGTGCCCCTAACCGTCTACTGGCTTTGGAGCGAAACTAGCCGCGATCGACGGTGATGCGATGGGGGCTTTAGTCCCTGAGTGCGCGCCAAACGTCTCTCGTTGTCAGCGCCTCTGCACCAGCAGCGTCTGCGCGCACACGCCGATAAAGCCCGAGCGGTCGAAGATCTCCGCGGACGTGACGCCGACGCCGTCGGGCCCGATCGAGCCGCGTGCCCGCAGCGCGAAGTCCTCACCGACGGGGAGCCGGTGCAGATGCACCGCGGTGTCGGTGTTCATGAACACGAAGCGCTGAAAGTCCAGCGTGGCGCCCACGCCGTTGGACGAGTCGACAGCCAGCAGCAGCCTGTCCAGAGGCGAGGTCACCTCGCCGTCGACGAGTTCGCCTCGCGGGGTGAGCCAGAACACCGAGGCACCCGACGGGTCGTCGACCTGTCGGCGCCACTCGACGCTGCCGAGATAGCCGGTGAGGCCCCACCAGTCGTGCGGAAGCGGTTGCGTCTCTCCCTCGACGAGCGGTGGGTAGCGGTCGGATGCGACGTCGGCGGTGTCGCTGGTGGCGACGGCCCAGGCGGTCACTCGCGCCACCGGTCGCGCGTCGCCGCTCACGGGTGCCATCTCCGCAACCAGAAGTGAGATCCGCCGGCCGGGCCGCTCCACCCGGGCGCGGACTTTGACCGGCGCCACCGGTATCGCACCGAGGATGTCCAGCGTCACCCGGCCGACGCGCAGCGGTGGGTCGACGATGCGGGTGATCGCCCTAGTCAGCAAGGCCAGCGGCGGCGAGCCGTGCTGGATTGCGGGATCCCAGTTGCTGCAAGTGATTTCGGTCGACTCGTAGGTATCTCGATCGAGCCGCCGGTAGTAGCAGCCGGTCACGCCGCGTCGTCGGCGGGCCAGCCGGGGTAGGGTGGCGGCGTGCCACCGAAGATCGGGCAGTGCGCCTGATGCGCGCACCAGTCGCACAGTCGCGACTGCTTGGGCCGGAAATCGCCTGTGGCACCGGCAGATTGGATTGCCCGCCACATGGCCATCAGTGTCTTCTCGAACCGCAGCAGCTCGTCGTGGTCGGGGGAGTAGTCGAGTATCTGGCCGTCGGCCAGGTACACCAGACGCAGACGCGCGGCCAGCACCCCGCGCGAGCGCAACAGCGCGACGGCGTAGAACTTCATCTGGAACATCGCCTTGAACTCCGCCAGCGCGCGGGCCTCCGGCGGCGCCTTGCCGGTCTTGTAGTCGACGACGCGCAGTTCGCCCGTGGCGGCGACGTCGATGCGGTCGATGAACCCCCGCAACAGCGTGCCGTCTGCCAGCTCGACCTCGACACGCTGTTCGCAGCTGTGCGGGTCGAACCGGGTGGGGTCCTCCAGCCGGTAGTAGCCGCACAGCAGCATCCGCGCCTCGTCGAGCAGTGTGTCGCGTTGATCGGGCGGCACGCTGGTGGCCAGCTCGGGTTCGGCTGCGACCACGCGCTCCCAGGCGGACGCCAGAAGCGACACCGCCGTCTCGGGCAGCCGTTGCGGCGCGGGCAGGCCGTAGAGCTGCTCGAGCGCCGCGTGCACGATGGAGCCGCGCAGCTGGGCGGCCGAGGTGGGCTCGGCCAGCCGGTCGATCGCGCGGAACCGGTACAGCAGCGGGCACTGCTTGAAGTCGCTGGCGCGCGACGGCGACAACGCGGGTCTCACGGGGGAAGCGTAGGACGGGACACCGACAACTGCGGGCATGTCGCGCGGCGCGTCTGGCACCCTGAGACCCGTGCGTCGTACCGGTCCATTCGAAGTCGGTGACCGTGTGCAACTCACCGACGCCAAGGGTCGGCACTACACGATGATCCTGATGCCCGGTGCGGAGTTTCACACGCACCGGGGGTACGTCGCGCACGACGTCGTGATCGGCCAGCCCGAGGGAAGCGTCGTCAAGTCCACCAACGGCGATCAGTTCCTGGTGCTAAGACCGCTCCTGGTGGACTACGTGATGTCGATGCCGCGCGGCGCGCAGGTGATCTACCCCAAGGACGCCGCCCAGATCGTGCACGAGGGCGATATCTTCCCCGGCGCGCGGGTCCTGGAGGCAGGCGGCGGGTCCGGGGCGATGACGTGCTCGCTGCTGCGGGCCGTCGGCCCGACCGGCAGGGTCATCTCATACGAGGTGCGCGACGACCACGCCGTGCACGCCGAACGCAACGTCGTCACGTTCTTTGGTGAGCGCCCCGACAACTGGGACCTCGTGATTGCCGACGTCGCCGACTACGACGGCGAGCAGGTCGACCGTGCGGTGCTCGACATGCTGGCGCCGTGGGAGGTGCTCGACGCGGTGGCCGCCGCGCTGGTGGCCGGCGGCGTGCTGATCATCTACGTCGCGACCGTCACCCAGCTCTCCCGCACGGTTGAAGCGCTGCGCGAACAGCAGTGCTGGACCGAGCCCCGCTCCTGGGAGACCCTGCAGCGGTACTGGGACGTCGTCGGTCTGGCGGTGCGGCCCGAACACCGGATGCGCGGGCACACCGCGTTCCTGATCAGCGCCCGCCGGCTCGCGCCCGGCGCGGTCGCACCGACCCCGGCCCGCCGCAAGCGCCGCTAGACCCCCCGGCTAGAAGTCGTCGCTGCGGTGCACGCCCCGGCGGGCCGACAGCAGGTCCACCTCGGGCCGGGCGGCCACCAGCCGCTCGGCCGCGTCGAGCACCTCGACCACGTGCGCGCGGTCGGCCGCCGTCACCGCAATGCCGACGCCGGCGCGGCGGTAGAGGTCCATCGAGCCGGTTTCGGCCGCGGACACCGAGAATCGCCGCCGCAACTCGGCGACCAACGGCCGCACCACCGAGCGCTTCTCCTTCAGCGAGTGCACGTCCCCGAGCAGCAAGTCCAGTTCCAGCCACCCGACCCACATCGCGCTCAGCCCGTCGGCGTCGGCGTGGCCGGGTTCTGGTTGTACGTCAGCAGGATGTCGGCCGTCGTCTTGGACAGCTGCCACCCGCCTTGCGGGGTCTGCTTGAACTCCATCGGGAACGTGAACCCGTTCGTCATGGCCGGGTTCTGGCTGTGGACGGTCACGTCCGCGGTCACATTGCCCGGCGAGTCGGTGGCCCAGGCGATGTTCTCGGCGGTGAAGCCCACAGGCGTGTATCCGCTGTCCTGCAACGCCTTGCCGAACTTATCGAGCCGCTCGTCGCCGGCCCCCGCGCCCTCGATGAGATCGACCTTTTGGTCACCGGGAACGGAAGTGTCCGACAGCCGGTACAGCACGTCGGTCAGCGCCTCCGGCGGTGGCAGCGGCGCGTCGGCCGGGGCGGCGATCACCGACGAGTAAGTGGTCGTCGGGGACGACGACTCAGAAGCCGCCGGGTGGGTGTCCTTGCCGCACGCGACGACCCCCGATAACAGTGCGGCGGCGACCGCGGCCCGAGCCGTCGGACGCCG